>CAZDIC010000117.1:0-1456 GCA_964505395.1 uncultured Alistipes sp.
GTTGTTGAACGCACAGCTATCTCTTACGACAAGGATGGCCGCATCGTGTTCACCGATGAAAACGGCGAAGTTCAAACACTTGCACCCAACACACCCGTGTCGATGAACCTCTGGGGCTTCACACCCGACTACTTCGACTACAGCGAACGCGAATTCAAAAAATTCCTCGATAAAGACCTCAACACTCCGAAGGCCGAATTCTTCATTCCCCTCTGCATCGATGCACTTATCAACTCAGGCGAAGCTACCGTTAAAGTGCTCGACACCGACTCAAAATGGTTTGGCGTGACATACGCAGCCGACCGTCCCGGTGTGGTTGCCAAATTTGCCGAGCTCCACCAGAATGGCACATATCCCGCTAAATTGTTTTAATTGACCGATACAGATATGGAAAAGCCAAGAATTCTCGTAACCGGTGGTACCGGTTATATCGGTTCACACACCGTTGTAGAACTGCAGCAAGCAGGCTATCCGGTTGTTATCATCGACAACCTGTCGAACTCTAACCGCGACGTGCTCGATGGCATCGAACGCATCACCGGCATCCGTCCCGACTTCGTTGAAGCCGACTGCACCGACAAAGCCGCTCTCACAGCCCTGTTCGACAAATACCCCGGCATCAAAGGCATCATCAACTTTGCAGCAAGCAAAGCCGTTGGTGAATCAATGCAGAAACCGGTGTTGTATTATCGCAACAACCTCAACACCTTGATGAACCTTCTCGACCTTATGGGCGAACGCGATGTGAAAGGCATCGTATTCTCATCGTCATGCACCGTTTACGGTGAACCCGATGTAAACCCCGTAACCGAGCAATCACCCATCAAGAAAGCTACATCGCCCTACGGCAACACCAAACAGATTTCAGAAGAGATTATCACCGACGTTATCAACGCCGGCGCACCCTTCAAAAGCGTTATCCTTCGCTACTTCAACCCGGTTGGTGCACACCCGTCGGCTGAGATTGGCGAACTGCCCAACGGTGTTCCCCAAAACCTCATCCCGTTCCTCACACAAACCGCTATCGGCATCCGCAAGGAACTCAGCGTGTTTGGTAACGACTACAACACTCCCGACGGTTCATGCATCCGCGACTACATCGACGTGGTTGACCTCGCCAAGGCTCACGTAATCGCTGTTGAACGTATGCTTACCGACAAGAGCGAAGATAAGATTGAAATCTTCAACCTCGGCACAGGTAACGGTCTGTCAGTGCTCCAGCTCATCAACGAATTTGAGAGCGCTACCGGTGTTAAAGTACCCCACAAAATCGTTGGCCGTCGTGCCGGTGATATTGAAAAGGTATGGGCAAATCCCGCACACGCCAACAACGTGCTTGGTTGGGTTGCCAAAACACCTATTGCCGACACCATGCGCTCAGCGTGGGCTTGGCAATGCAAGCTCCGCGAACGCGGCGTGATGTAATCCCCACGCGTCTGTCAATAACAAATATATG
>CAZDIC010000117.1:1556-5330 GCA_964505395.1 uncultured Alistipes sp.
AAATTCGAAATATTGCCTTAGCCACCATAAGTCTCTCACTTGCAATGTCGTTCTCCGGTTGTGCTCTATTTGACAAATCAGAAAAATATGTCGTAAAAGGGTCGGAGGGAGTTGTCGTTGGTGATTCACAATCATCAACCTCAACATCGAATACAACATCGCAGGTTCTGACGCCACCCACCTACAAGTCAAAGCCTAAGGCTACATCCAAAACCACCTCAACAACTGCAACCGAGAAAAAACAGAAGGCTGTGAAAAACAAAAAAACGGCACAACGTGCATCCTCGGCAGCAGTGTCGAAACTTGAGTTGACAACGGCACGCCGCGAAGCAGCTATTGCAGCAATGACGACCGACAAGGACAGCGCAGCTGCAGAAATCAAGAAAATTAAGACGAGTGCCGAAACTGTTGGCACCGTGATAGCAAATACCCACACAACAACACTCCCCGCTGATTTTACAATCAACGGTGAATGGACCATCTACAGCGTGCGTGGTAACATCGTAACCGGAGAAGAGCGTCCTTATCTAACCTTCGACCTCGATGCAAAACGCTTCTATGGCTCTAACGGATGTAACGTGGTGAACGGAGATCTCGACACCGACACGTCGGCAAATTCGCTCCTCATGCAAAACATCATCACCACCATGCAAATGTGTGGCGATGCCCCATATGAATATCTCATTAACCTTGCCATCTCGGAGGTAAAAACCTACAGCGCGCGCCAAGAAGGTTCAATCACATTCCTCGACCTCAAAAGCTCACAAGGCCAAGTGCTCATGGTGCTTCGCCGCCACAACATGGATTTTCTTAACGGAGCATGGAAAGTGACAGCGCTCAACGGCACCGAATTAACCGACGATGCCACAATGACTATTGACATCACCGATTGGCAGATTCACGGCACAACAGGTTGCAACATATTCAACGGTTCAATCTTTATCGACCCCGACAAAGTTGATTCCATGCAGTTTATTAACCTTGCCACAACTCGCAAAGCTTGCCCCGAGAGTTCACGCGAAACCGAGTTCTTGCTCGCACTTGAAGTGGTGGAAACCGCGAAAAAACTCGATGCCAACAACATCGCCATGTACGACACTGAAGGCAACGAACTATTCCATATGCAACCAATCAACATTCGTCACTCCGACGAATAAGCCGCATGGCTCCTCTCACACGATCATTATCACAATTTGAATATCTAAACATAATATGCACAAATTTCTATCTCCTCTATGCACATCATCGCTATGTGCACTCGCTGTGACCGCACTTTCAACAGGGTTCAGCGCAACCGCCCAAGACTATGCCGAGGGTTGGTATCAGATTAAACGAACTGTTAATATGGGCACACTGGCCGACACTGATTTAAGTAGCATGACGGCAGTGGCAAAAATCTCCTCACTCCTCACCGATGTTTCATACCTCAACACCACCGAAGAATTCACCACCGCAGTGACAATTCCGATTGTAAATATCAGTGCCGGAACAGCTGTGTATGGCGCCCATCTACTCGATGTTGACGGCAGCAAAGATTATTCGGCCGACCTGCTTTCATCCAACGGACGCAACACCAACGAAAAAGAGATATCCACCTATTACTACATCACGCCCGTGGGCACAGATGATGACGGCACATGGCGCTACACCGTACGCTCTCTAAACGGTCACTATATGGGCACTGACGGCCGCTACTATGCCAATCCGCAGGAGGTGTATTTCAACTCATCAATCGGATTCTCACTCGGCGACACCATGGACAAAGTGCTCAACTCCATGCTCTCGAGCCTCGGTGTAGGCATCGGATCAAAACAATACACACTCTCAACCGAATTTATCGACAACATACCCTACATTGACAAGCTCAGCGTGTATGAAACCCTCAAACCGCTTGTTGACGCGCTCGGTGAGATGGGGGTAAAAATCTCGGAAAACAGTTGGGCTAAAATCACCGACACCACAACCGACGATGCCGGCGAGGAGGTTAGCGAATCATACATCGGAGCCGAGCACATCCTGGCCAAACTCACCAATATTGCACAAGAGTCGGAGCAATTCATGCAATATTACAACGACAACGACTATGCCGGCATGGGTAAACTGCTCATGAAATATGTGAACTTCGACCTCTTCAAATTGAAGAAAATCGACCTTAACAACGTGACGATTTCATCGAGTTTCCTCAGCTACAAACACGCCAAAGTAACCCCCTACACAGTTAACCTCATTGGCTTCGGCGACAACTTCTCACTCACCGCCACCGATTATAGCTCGGCCGACTCTGTCACAAAACTGTCGCAGAAAACAAATCAAAACGTACAGATTAACTACACAGGCGATGAAGCTCAAGAGAATGCCCTCACCACCATCTACAGCGGAGGCACTATCTTCCTGCAAGAGAACGGCTCCCTCAGCGAAGAACAGCTGGAACTTAACACCGACAACAGTGCAAGCCTCATCGACCTTAGCCACGAGCAACATGTGGCACTCATCAACAACGACACACATGAAGCCAACATTGTGATTTCATCGCAAAAGCAATACGGGATATTTGGATGGGGCACCGGCCGATGGAACGACAACTACAAAACCGTGACTATCAATGCCAACGGCTATGCAACCCTCTACACTCCGTTTGAACTTTCCATTCCCGAAGCAGAGAAAGGCTTATTTGGTAATATCCGCAAAAATGCCCCCAATGTTTATGTTGCAACGAGCATCTTCGATGCCAAATTGGTCTGCTCTGAAATTCTCGAACGCATTCCGGCTAACACACCTGTGATAATCAAAGGCGACGCCAACCAAACCTACGATTTCACCGTGATTAATGCCGGGGAAAGCATCGCTGCGGCTATTGAACAAAATGTGCTTACCGGAACACTCACCGACACCGACATTCCCACAACAGTTAATGCATATAACATCACCACCGATGCCAATGCTACTGTGCAGTTTGTGCCGATTGACACCGACAATCGAACCATCGGCGCATGGGAAGCCTACCTCGCCACCACAGGCAACGAGGTCAACGCCTACAACTTGTTCTTTGAGGGTGAAACATCCATGCTTGAGAACATCATTGCGAACCCGGAGACAGAAGCGACCACTTTAGAGGCTGTTAACAAACTCCCTGCATCAACCGTCATCTACGACATCAGCGGCCGACGCATTGTCCCCGGTAATCTCACCCCGGGCATCTACATCATTAACGGCCGGAAAACCTCACTACGCTAATCACCCACAGCCATCCGACATGGCAAATACAACATTAAACTAACACGTTTAAAAGTTATATATTAGCTACTGACAGAGAGTGTGAATAATCATGCTTTTTGTCAGTAGCATTTTTATTTGTGTAATTTCTAAGATAACTAACCGATTTACAGCATAATTTTGTAATTTTGTGTAACCCTTCTGCAAGGGGCAATATTTTCACACCGGACAACCGGCTGACTTAGCGGGGATGTGTCCCCAACGTAATGTCTTGACAGAATATGAATAAGAAGATTGAAGGCCCGATTGGCATTTTTGATTCGGGCTACGGAGGCCTAACAATTCTGAAAGAAATCAGAGCCAAACTTCCACAATATAACTACATATATTTGGGCGACAACGCACGTGCACCCTACGGTACGCGCTCATTCGACATTGTGTATCGCTTCACCCTTGAGTCAGTGAAATATCTGTTTGCACAAGGGTGTCGGTTGGTGATACTCGCTTGCAACACCGCGTCGGCCAAGGCATTGCGTACCATACAGCAGCACGACCTGCCGG
>CAZDIC010000118.1:0-5321 GCA_964505395.1 uncultured Alistipes sp.
GTAGCCGAGGCGGATTTCAGCCTCAACCTTGTCGCCGTCGGTAACGGCAACATTGTTCATCTGGTCGCCGAAACGAAGGATGCGCATGTCTTGAGCGTCGGCCCAGGCAGCAGCTACGCGCTGCCAAACAGCAATGTGCTTCTGAGCCTCGGGGTCGGTCCAGTGACCAACAACAACCTTGCGGTGCAAACGCATGCGTGAGCAGATGTGACCGAATTCGCGGTCGCCGTGTGCGCTCTGGTTGAGGTTCATGAAGTCCATATCCATGGTGTCCCAAGGAATTTCGGCGTTGTATTGAGTGTGGAAGTGGAGCAAAGGTTTGCGCAATTGCTGCAAGCCGTGAATCCACATCTTAGCGGGCGAGAAGGTGTGCATCCAAGTGATAACACCTACGCAACGGGGGTCGTTGTTGGCAGCTGCCATTACATCGGCAACCTCTTTTGAAGAGTTAGCTGTGCCTTTGTAAACAACTTTCACGGGCAGGTGGCCTGAGTTGTTCAAACCTTCTACCATCTCTTTTGAGTGAGAGTCAACAGCAATAACGGCGTCACCACCGTAAAGAAGTTGGGCACCGGTCACCCACCATACTTCATAATTATCAAATCCGTTCATTGTTTCAATTTTATTAAATGTTGATTATTCGTTGTTAAGTTATCAGGCTGCTGTGAGCCCGAGTGTGGTTAGTCTTTTTTTGCTTGACCGTAGTAGGCGTTGGGGCCATGTTTGCGGTTGAAGTGCTTTTCAACCAACAGGGGGTTCATGGTCAACGAGGGGTTAACGCTGAAGGCCACAAATGCCATCTTGGCCACCTGCTCCATCACAACAGCGTTGTGAACGGCGTCGGCGGGCGATTTACCCCAGCTGAACGGGCCGTGGTTTTTAACCAACACACCCGGAGTGTGCATCGGGTTGATGCCTTCGAAGCGCTTTACAATCACCTTGCCGGTTTCCAACTCGTAGTCGCCCTTAACCTCTTCGGCGGTCATGTCGTCGGTGCAGGGGATTGCCTCATGGAAGTAGTCGGCGTGAGTGGTGCCGATGTTGGGGATATCCTTGCCGGCCTGAGCCCATGCTGTGGCGAAGGTTGAGTGGGTGTGAACCACACCGCTAACCTCGGGGAACGAGCGATAGAGCTCCAAGTGGGTGGGAGTGTCGGACGACGGACGAAGGTCGCCCTCAACCACCTTACCGGTAGCCAAATCAACCACTACCATATCGGAAGGTTTCATTACATCGTAGTCAACGCCGCTCGGCTTGATTACAACCAGGCCTTTCTCTCTGTCGATGCCCGACACATTGCCCCAGGTGAATATCACCAGCCCGTGGGCAACCAAATCCATATTTGCGCGGTAAACCGCTTCTTTCAATTGTTCAAGCATAATTTTGAATATTTGAAATGCCACACAACTCATTGCTGCGCCATGCGGCCTTGTCAGTTTCTATATTTTAAAGTAAGGATTTGCACGATACAAATCCTCGTCGAATCGATACAAGCGTGCACCGCGACGCGACCCGGTTTTGTCGATTTGGTCGGTTGCCACGATACATTTCATTTCAGCCACACGTTTGCGGAAGTTGCGCTTGTCGAGAGCCTCTCCGCTGATGGTTTCATATAAACTTTGCAGCTGTGATAAGGTGAAGAGTTTGGGCAGGAGATTGAAGGCGGCAGGCTCCACGCTGAATCGGCGGCGCAACTGTCGCAAGGCTTTTTGTATCATCTCGGGATGATCAAAGCCCAAGGGAGGCAATTCGTTCAACCCTATCCAACGAGCGTCAAGGCTCGCCATCGCCTCTTGGTCAGGGTCGTCAAACTGTATTAAAGCGTAGTATGCCACCGACACAACACGCTCGCCGGGGTCACGGTCAACGGCACCGAATGCCCCGACTTGATTCATGTAAATATGGCTGAGCCCCGTTAAATCTGACAGCACACGATAGGCTGCCGCATCCACACTTTCATCACTACGCACAAAGCCACCTATCAACGACCATTTCCCCTTCTCGGGCTCGAAACGGCGTTTGGTAAGCAGCAAGCTCAGTTTGTCGTGATTCAGACCGAAGATAACGCAGTCAACCGACACGTACAACCGATCTTGTTGTGAATAAAACTCAGTCATTGAATTAAGATGTTGGGGTAAGAAATGCAGGGGAGTCAAGCCGATCTCTGTCGGCTCAACTTCCCTGCAATTATTTGTGATTTACCAGAAGTAAATGTAGAAGGCTGCTGTGATGCCAAGGATGATGATTGAGTTGATAACATCCCACTTGGTCCAGCTTTGACGAGTTGCCAAACGCTGTTCGGGGGTTGAGGTACCAAACACAAGGCCCTGAATCTGATCGTTGCTCGGAGCTTTGGTGAACAAGCTGACCGCAATCACAACGATGATGCAGAAGAGGAACATCCATCCGCAGAAGAACAACCAGTTGAGGTCGAAGAACAGATATTTAAAGAGGTTATCGCTAACTTCACCGGCGTTGCTGTAGTAGATTTTGGCGCCCAGACGGGTAAGACCGATAATCAAACCTGAGAGCAAGCCCCACATACCGCCTTTGGCCGAGGTGCGCTTCCAGCAGATACCCAACAGGAACGCAGCTGCGATGCCCGGTGCGAGAACCGACTGCACATCCTGCAAGTAGTTGTAGAGCACATCACCAACAGAGCGCATGATGGGAATCCAAAGGATACCGAGGATTACGATAACAATGGTAGCGGCCTGACCGATGCGAACCAACTTTTTCGGGTCGGTTTTCGGTTTGAAGCGCTGATAGAAGTCGATGGTGAAGAGGGCGGCTGATGAGTTGAAGAGCGATGCCAACGAGCTCATCAAAGCTGCCAAAATGCCACACACAATCAAACCCTTAACACCTGCGGGGAGCAACTTGGCAACCAAGGTGGGGAATGCAGCGTCGGGGGTTGACAACTGGAACACTTGACCGTTAACAACCACGCCCTTGGCATTCAATGCAAATGCAATCATGCCGGGGATAAGGAACAGGAACACGGGGAGCAATTTGAGGTAAGCACCGAAGATGGTACCACGACGAGCTTCCTTCTCATCCTTACCTGAAAGAACGCGCTGCACGATGAACTGGTCGGTACACCAGTACCAGAAACCGATGATGGCCGAGCCGATCAAGGCGCCGAGCCACGGATAGTTCGGGTCGCGATTGTCGCGGATAAGGTTGGTCATGTTGTCGCCATAGTCGTTAACAACAACACTGCTGCAGGTGCTCATCATTTCGTCCCAGCCGCCGAGTGCTTTCAAACCGAGCACAAGGATAATCAACGAGCCGAGAAGCAGAATGGGAGTCTGCAACACCGAGGTGTAAAGCACTGATTTCATACCACCAACAATGGTGTAAATAGCGGTGATAAGCACCAAACCGATAGCGGCAATCCAGAAGAAGTCGATGCCCCACATTTCCTTGATGCCAAACACTTGTTGGAACACCAAACCGCCGGCGTAAACCGTAACGGCTACTTTGGTCAACACATAGCTGATGAGTGAAATCATTGAAAGGATGGTGCGCGATGCCGAGTTGTAACGACGTTCCAGGAACTCAGGCATGGTGTAAACCATCGAACGGGTATAGAAGGGCACGAACACCCAACCGAGAATAAGAATCATCCATCCCTGAATTTCCCAGTGAGCCATTGCCATGCCCGACGAAGCGCCGGCACCGGCAAGACCGATAAGGTGCTCAGATCCGATGTTTGATGCAAAAATTGATGCTCCGATGGCAATCCATGTGGCATCCTTACCACCGAGGAAGTAGTCGGCGGCATTGTTCTGTTTTTGGCGCATAACCCACACAATGATACCCACAAGGGCAACAAAGAAGAGGGCTATGACAATCCAGTCAAGTAATTGCATGATTGGTTTTTGTTAGGTTTATTTAGGTTAGTATTGTTTCTGAGGTTGTGTTAGTTAGGTTTCTTTTTCAAGGATTAGTCTGCAACCGAGAACTTATACACACAGTGGCTGTGGTAGGTCTCGCCGGGGTTCAGCACCACTGAAGGCCACTGTGGCTTGTTGGGGCTGTCGGGATAGTGTTGCGATTCGAAGCAAACGCCCACACGCTGCTGGTAGGCAATACCCTTCTTACCACGCACGCTGCCATCAAGGAAGTTACCGGTATAAATCTGCACACCCGGTTCGTTGGTCCACATTTCAAGCACAACACCTGTTGTCACATCTTCCAAGCGGAGAGCTTTCTCGGTGTCGTTGCCGGCGGTGTTCAACACGAAGTTGTGGTCGTAACCGTTGGCATTGTGAATCTGCTCGTTGTCGGCGTTGATGTCGTGGCCGATAGCTTTTGCAGTTCTGAAGTCCATGGGAGTGTTCTCCACGGTGAGGATTTCACCGGTAGTCATAAATGTGCTGTCAACCGGAGTGTAAGCATCGGCATTCACCCACAACAATTCATCGGTGATGGGCTTATTAGCATCGCCGGTGAGGTTGAAATATGAGTGGTTGGTCATGTTGATAACTGTCTTCTTATCGGTTGTTGCGGTGTAGTCAATATCGATAGCGTTGTCGGCTGTCAACGAGTAAGTTACAACAGCTTTAACAGCTCCGGGGAAACCGTTGTCGCCGTCGGGCGATTCGATTGTCAACTGAAGGGTTGAATCGTTCAACTGGTTGGCGCTGTAAACGCGATATTGCCAGCCTTTGGTGCCCATATCGGTGCCACCATGCAGGCAGTGACCAAAATTGTTGCGCGGCAAATTCATAGTGTCACCGTCGAGCACAAAACGACCCTGGTTGATGCGGTTGGCATAGCGACCAACGGCAGCTCCGAAATCGCTGCTGTTCACTTCGGGGAAATAAGCTTGTACGCTGTCAAAACCGAGCACCACATCAATCATTTCACCGTTGCGATTGGGAACCATAACGCTCACAATGCGACCTCCGAAATTGGTGATGCACACTTCCATACCCTTTGAGTTGGTGAGGGTGTAGAGAGCTGTTGAGTCGCCGTCATATTCGGCAACAAACTTCTGAGGGTCAAGACCCGACTGAGTCAATTGCGGTGTTTCCTTGGCACCTGTGCATGCACACAATGCAAGCAAAGCGGCTACCGGAAGGCAATATCCTGACTTTTTCATTGCTTAGGTATCTATTATTTTAGGTTATTACTTTTTTCCTTTTGTTTAACTTGCTACTTTTAAGCGTGTAAAATTAACACCCATAATCCGTTGCCACAAATTTATTTACATGTTATAAAACATATATAAGTGTAGTTTTTACACTTATTCCCCTCCCCGCTCCATCCTTTAACAGTATTTCACACCTCAACCACCCTTCTAAACCTCATTT
>CAZDIC010000119.1:0-5250 GCA_964505395.1 uncultured Alistipes sp.
GTTGTGGGGCCGAATGAACCTGACGCCATTCCGGCAGGTGTTTTGGCGGGGCCGGCGTAGTAGATGGGGTGATCTTTGAGATACTGTGGCATCGGCTCGCCGTTATCAAGGCGTTCTTTAATCTTGGCGTGTGCGATGTCGCGACCTACGATGATGGTGCCGTTGAGGCTCAAGCGAGTGGCAACGGGGTATTTGTCGAGTTCGGCAAGCACTTCGGCCATCGGGCGGTTGAGGTTGATTCTCACAACGTCTCCTTCACCGGCATTGCGCAATTCGGCCGGGATGAGTTCACCGGGATTGGCATCGAGTTTCTCAATCCACAAACCCTCTTTGTTGATTTTGGCCTTCACATTGCGGTCGGCCGAGCAGCTTACGCCCATGCCGATGGGGCATGATGCACCGTGACGGGGCAAGCGAATCACACGGATGTCGTGTGCAAAATATTTGCCGCCGAATTGTGCTCCGAGGCCGATTTTTTCCGATGCGGCTTTCAACTCTTTTTCGAGTTCGATGTCGCGGAAGGCGTGACCAAATTCGTTGCCTTGGGTGGGCAGATTGTCGTAATATTTGATTGAGGCTTTTTTAACCGTTTCGAGGTTCTTTTCAGCTGAGGTGCCACCGATTACGAATGCAATGTGGTAAGGGGGGCAGGCAGCTGTGCCGAGGGTCTTCATCTTCTCAACCAGGAAGGGCACCAAGGTTTTGGGGTTGATGATGGCCTTTGTCTCCTGATAGAGGTAGGTTTTGTTGGCTGAACCGCCACCTTTGGCAACAAACACAAAGTGGTATTCGTTGTCTTCGCCGGCGTGGATGTCGATTTGCGCGGGCAGGTTGCAACCGGTGTTCACCTCGTCATACATGTTGAGGGGCGCGTTTTGTGAGTAGCGCAGGTTGTCGGTGGTGTAGGTGTCGTAAACGCCTTTTGAGAGCTTTTCAGCATCGTCGCAACCGGTGAACACATATTGGCCTTTTTCGCCGTGGATAACGGCTGTGCCGGTGTCTTGACACACGGGAAGTTGTCCTTTAGCGGCAACTTCGGCGTTGCGCAACATGGTGAGAGCCACATATTTGTCGTTGGCTGATGCTTCGGGGTCGCTCAAAATTTTAGCTACAAATTCGTTGTGCTCGCGACGAAGCATGAATGCGTTGTCGTGGGTAGCTTGGCGTGCCAACACTGTTAGAGCCTCCGGGTCAACCACGAGAAATTCGTGTCCACCCCAATTTTCAGTTCTCACATAATCAGATGTCAGATGATAATACTCGGTAGTATCAGGTCCCAGCGGGAACATCGCCTGATAATGAAACGGTTTTGTTGCCATATTCTTGTTTTAAAAAGATTGTTTTCAGTTCGTTTATTAGCGCTGCAAAGGTACAAAAAAATTGCCATTCACACAGCGAATATGTATGGCGAATTACGCCTCGCTGTGATGAATGGCAATGCCAAACGGCAGAATAAAGGATTGTTATTTCGTAGGTCAGAATGCCGGCACGAAAATCACGATGCGATTCCAGTTGTTCACGTCGTAGGGTTGGGTGTTGCTCCCTTCGGCATCAACCACCAATCGGCCACCGTCGATGCCATACATGTTGGTGAGTGCATCGTAGACGGCTTGCGCACGTTTGCGGCTAAGTTCCATGTTAAACGCCTCGGTGCCGGTGTCCTTGTCGGCGTAGCCTTTGATGATTACATCCACCGAGGGGTTCTCTTTAAGATATTCGGCCGTGTTATACACATTCACCATCTCCTCGTCGGAGATTTGGCATGAGTT
This sequence comes from uncultured Alistipes sp., assembly GCA_964505395.1. Lineage (GTDB taxonomy): Bacteria > Bacteroidota > Bacteroidia > Bacteroidales > Muribaculaceae > UBA7173. The sequence goes on from CAZDIC010000119.1 coordinate 1,770, forward strand.
TATGGTGAATCTTACGGTCGACATCAGTGGCGCTACGGTGGCGTCGGTTGTGTAATTTTGTGTTTCAACATCGGGGCAGGGGAGTTGCGACTGTGCAACGGCCAATGCGGCTGCCGTGGCAGCGAGGTCGGCGCGCAGTGAGTTTACCTGATTGTTGAGCATGTGCACCTGTGCCGAATTGTTGTTGCAGGTGTTGTAGCTGTGCACTTTCACTCCGCCAAGATTAAATGAGAATCCGCTTGTGGCTTGGATAGTGATGTCGATAGGTCGGCCGTACACCGCTCCGTTAAAGTTGTCGCCGTAGAATGTGGCTCGTCCTTCGATAAAGAAGTCGGCATATGGGCATAGCCTGAAGCGGAATTGCATGCCGGCGCTTACCGGTATTGTCCATGAACGGTGTTTTGTTGTGCCGTCATCATTGACAACATTTGTGCCCTCCGAGCGTATGTTCCACACGTATGCTCCTCCAACGCCAACAAAGGGCACAACGCTAAACACTCGTGTGGGTTTCACTCCAAACAGTGAGTTACACATATCCCACATCATGTCGAAATTCAAGTTCCCCACGCGAGCTCGGCTGTAGCTGTCGTTATCCCAATGCATGGCACCGTAGTAGCCACTGAAACGGAATCCCATGTAGGGCGAGAACCAACGGCCTACACCGAGGTTATAAGTTGCCGTGATATGGCGCTCGGCTTTTCCATCCGGCATACGATTCTCAACCAAGGGGAGCGCTATGCCTGCCCCCATTTGCAGAAACCAATTGTCGGTTTTGTTCACATACCATTGTGTGGAGCACTGACCGGCCGGCACCACCGTCACGCTTGTCTCCTCAACCAAAATGCCGTTTTGTGCACTCGCTGTGCCGATTGCCCCTGCAAATGCCACCAATAGAAGCATTGCTGTTACACACTTATTTTCCATCTTTCGTAGATTTAATTTTAATCAACTCGGTTTCACTCTCTATGTTTGCTTTAATTTACTCAACTCGTTTTTGCTCTCTATGATTTCTTTAAGTTTACTCAACTCGGTTCTGCACTCTATGTTTGCTTTGTTGTTAGAATAATTTTGGTCGGTTGTTCGACTTTCGCACTCTGAAAGCCGTTTTTTGCGCACTGCCTTATCGGCCGGTGCCGTTTTTTCTATTTGCAACAATAACATTAACCCCGTTTCGATGGTTCAAATCCATGTGACAAAAAAAGAAACCCGAAGGCCACGGTAGTGAATCAGGCCTTCGGGTCACTAAGTAAGCGAATACGGTTGGATGTAAGTCGATATCACATCGACATTACCCGAGTTAATTAGCAAATCTATTGTGCATATTGTCGAGTCGCACGACTGTTATGCACGTGTCGCTTCAGGCACAGCTTTGCTGTAAGCCCTGCGATATATAGTAATTCACAGAAACAACAAAGCAAAATCACAAACCATAAAGGCTTTTAGCAATCACTCATAATACATAATTTACCTACATTCATTCTATCTATTAAACCAATCTTTTTACAGTGCAGTGAGTGCCATTCACTATTTGTATCATTCCACACGGCAAAGTTCGTCATTCGGCGGTGTATGCGACTTATCATAAACGATGAAAAAATGTGCAATCATTCGCATTTGCTTCTGTTGAAGCTAATAACGCCACATGGTGTGTATGCATTTGTGCATTTTGTCGAAATTTAATGTCATCTATCTGAACGTGCTCTGAAATCTTATCTTGCCCCCTGTCATTCGTTCATGTTGCGACTCCGTTTCTTCTACTTCATCACTTTTGCTTGATTAATTTTGATGTCGTTTATGTTTTGACGTGGTTTATTCTACTTGACTCCTTTAGCGTTGTTAATTTGCAGACATTCAGGGATGCTACGGCCGCTTGGATGTGGCTGTAAGGCGCTGTGAGAGGGGTTGATAAATGCAACTGCTTGAAAAAAGTTTGGAAAAACAGGCTTGGAAATTTGGAAATGTCGAAAATCGGTTGTAACTTTGCACTCGCAAATGAGGCGGGATAGCTCAGTTGGTTAGAGCGTCGGATTCATAACCCGGAGGTCCCGAGTTCAATTCTCGGTCCCGCTACAGAAAAAGGCTGTGTCAACACTGACACGGCCTTTTTCGTGTTCTGTCCAACCAGTGTCCCCCCCCGCCGGCTCCAACGCTTTGGGGTTAGTTTGTAAATTTTAACCTAATGCGGTTTGTTTACAAGAAATAAGGGAGTAACTTTGCACGCATAGGAATGCTATTAAAACCGATAATCTATTATATTTTTCTTCTTAAAATAAGTTATTTCATGAAAAAGTGTGCTGATGCTTTGACTACGAGTCAAAAGATTAGAGGCGTTTTGGCGTGTGTGGCAGCGCTATGTTTGTGTGGTACATCATGCAGAACCGTGAACGTAGGTGGTGATGATGAGCCGGTTGAAGTGGTAGGGGAAAACGTTGCTGTAGTCGGAGATATCTCGGATGCGAGCATTCTGAGCGTTAGCGGCGAAAATATCTACTTTACACACTATGCCTCCTCACCGCTGCTAAGCAAATTTCATTTAACGGATGATAAAATTACGCTCATTGACAGATTTATACCAATGGGATCCGGCCCGTATGAGGTGCAATCGCTGATACTAAATAGTAAATCCCCTAACGAAAATGTGTTCTATTTTAGCGACCCAAATTTGCGCAAGGTAATCTCATATAATGGAGTGAATGATTCGGTTGCAGTGCACAAGTTGATGCGAGATGGAGAGCGGGTTGGAATGCTTCGATTTGCAGTAGGTCATCCTCGTGGCACAATAATTACGTATGCAGCTAACATTGATAAGTCAATGCCGGGTGTTGTCGGTCTTATATCTGCAACCGATTCAGCATTTATACCTCTAAAAGGCATTGGCCCGGAAGAGATGAACAACATTCCAATCAGCAAGCAGTATCGCTATGCACCTAACAGCTTGGTTTTTGTTCAGCCGGGAGGTGGCAAATGTTTATTCGTCTCTTGCATAGGGCAATATGCTGAGGTATTTGAGATAGCCGGAGATCAAGCCGCTAATAAAAAGGTATTAGTCAACAATGTTCCACCATACAGATTAGATGAGCATGGACGTATGGAAACAGCATCAGACGATTTGAAATACGGATTTCAAGCCTGTGTGACGGCCGACAAAATCTATTTAGCACCTCTGCGTAGAACATACGGCGAAAAAAAAGCCGGCGACATAAAAAATAATCCGAAGTATGTCGGGGCAGCTAAAGGACCGAATTTTGTTGATGAGCTTTGGGAATTTGATTGGAATGGGAACCCCGTGGCTGAATATCGACTGTCGCCCGGTGTGTCGAGTTTTCAAGTGACTGCCGACGGTGTCCTGTATGGAACATCTGAGGACGATAACTATGATACAACGTTAATGCGTTACAAGCTCTAAACAACACAGTTTAGCACCCTGCATTTGCTCCTAATCCGGTGCTCTCGTGTCTGCATTTAGCGTAATCGGATATTC
>CAZDIC010000120.1:0-5213 GCA_964505395.1 uncultured Alistipes sp.
CCCTCGTCGCGGTAGGAGTAGAAGGATGCCGGACCAATGATTACATGGTCCTGTACGGTTACGTCAATCACCTTGCATATTTCCACAACGCGACGAGTGAGGTTGTCGTCGGGTGCTGATGGTGTCATTGTCCCAGATGGGTGGTTGTGCACCAATATAATGGCTGACGATAGGTGGTCGATGGCACCTTTGGCAATCAGTTTGATGTCGACAGCAGTGCTTGAAATGCCACCTTTGCTCACTCGGTCGGCGTAGATAACGCGATTGGCTCGGCTTAGGTAGAGCACCCAAAACTCTTCGTAGTTTAGACGTTCGAGGCGTGAGCGCATGTAGGCGTGCACATCGGTGCTGCTTCGCATCTGTGGGTCTAATTCCTCCATGCTACTGCTGACGCGGCTGCCAAAGGTCATCGCAGCCACGAGAAGTGTGGCTTTCGCATCGCCAACTCCCTTAAAGTTCTTTTTGAGTTCGGCAATCGACATGCGTGCCAATATGCGCAGACGGTTGTTACACGATTGCAGTATCTCGCGACTTAAATCCAATACCGATTTGCCGGCCATGCCTGAGCCAAGCAGCAGCGCTAACAGTTCAACATCGGTGAGTGAGTCCATGCCATATTTAATGGCTTTTTCGCGAGGCCGTTCGTCGTAGTTGAGGTCTCGAATTAGAACCGTTCCGTTTGATGATTTCTCATCGGTTGGTGGCAGCGAGTCCGGTTCATAGTCATAGGGTATCTCATTTACCCCTGCGAAGTTCAATTTCTTCGTTTTCATTTCGTCCATGGCCAAGAATGATTTTGGTAAAGTAAGCTTTGATAAAGCCACAGCCATAGCCCATTAGTTGTATGAGCGAAGCCGGAATGGCTTTACAAGCAATTATAAATGATTTTGTGGTTATGAATGCACTGCAGAAAATGGCAAGAAGATAGATGCCGAAAGGAAGAAGCCACCAGGGGCTGTGAAGGATGGCAAGGAGAATCATTATTACAACCCCTGCGACGAAAACGGCCGGTAAGCAATGCACCGGTTTGAGTGTATCGGGGTAGAGTAATTTAAGCGTGATGCGCGACATTCCAAACACATATACCTGGCGAAGAAATTTTTTGAAGTCAACGCGTCGCTTGTGATAGACCGGTAGGTCGGGATATAAGCCAATGCTGAATCCGGCAAGACGGATGCGTGTGCTCATATCAATATCCTCAGAGAACATCTCACGGAAGCCCCCAACGCGGTTATACACCGCACGGCTGAAACCCATGTTGAATGTGCGAGGGGTGAACTTCTCCAAACGCACTTTGCCGCCACGTATGCCACCGGTGGTTAGAAAAGATGTCATGGCGTGGTTGATTGCCTTCTGTGTTGTGGTAAACGACGCATCTGCGGCATCCGGCCCGCCAAAGCAGTCAAACGGCTCGGCAGCCATCATGGAGTTGAGTTTGCTGAAATAGTCGGCCGGAATAACACAGTCGGAGTCAAAGAAGATGAAGTATGTGCCTTCTGCACGCTCCAAACCATAGTTGCGTGCTATGGAACGGCCTTCATTTTCTTTGTAGAAGTATTTCACCGAGAGTTGTTGTTGGTATCTTTCAACAATCTCTTTGCACGGCACAGTGGAGCCGTCCTCAACAATTACAACTTCAAAGTTTGTTGCGGTTTGTTGTGTGAGGCTTAGCAGGAGGTCGCTTACTTCGTCAGGACGGTTGTAGACCGGTATTATGATTGAATATTTTTCCATTGTGACTGTGTTATGAATGGTGCCGTGTTGTTAGCCCATTCGCGATTTGTAATCTTCGTAGGTGAATTCGCGGGTGTAAATCGGGCGGTTATCCTTGTCGAAAAGGATAATCGACGGATGCTGTATGCCGTTGAACATGTGGGTTTTAACCGTAGTGTAGTGGTTCATGTCCTCAAAGGTGAGCCGATCACCGATTTTCAGCGGTTCGCGGAAATGCCAATCGCCCATGAAGTCACCGCTAAGGCATGAATTGCCTCCGAAACGGTAGGTGTGATAACTGCCTTGAGGCATCTTCTCAACCTCATCATCAGGGATGCTTTCTGTTACAATCGGTTTGTAAGGCATCTCAAGAGTGTCGGGCATGTGGCATGCAAACGACACATCGAGGATGGCTGTTTTTATGCCATCGTTTTCAACAATATCCACCACCGAGGCCATGAGGTCGCCCGTGCGCCAGGTGAAAGCGCTACCCGGTTCCATGATAACTGACAGCCGGGGGTATCGACTTTTGAAGTCGCGCAGCAGAGCGATGAGGTGATTGGTGTCGTATCCGGCGCGTGTCATGAGATGGCCTCCGCCCATGTTCACCCATTTTACTTGTGGTAGATATTTACCGAAACGGGCTTCAAATGCTTCGAGCACCTTTTGCAGGTCGTAGCTCGTTGATTCGCAGAGCGCGTGGAAGTGTAATCCCTCGATACCTTCCGGCAGTGTGTCGCCGAGTTTGTCGGCAGTGACCCCGAAACGACTACCCGGCATTGCCGGGTTATAAATGTCGGTTTCAATTACCGAACATTCGGGATTGACGCGTAAACCGGGCGATACGTGGTCGTCATGGCAGGCGTTATGTTTCTCTACATCTGCGCGGAAACGCTCCCATTGGCTTATCGAGTTGAATGTGATGTGGGAGCTACCGGGTAGGTATAGGTTAATTGTTTGGGGAGTGTAGGCCGGACAGTAGGTGTGCACGAGTGTGTGCAACTCAAACATTCCCAATCGCAACTCGTTGAGCGACGAAGCAGTGCACTTTACACCATATTCGCGAAAAATGGGAAACGACGGCCAAAAGGCATTGGCTTTAAAGGCCATGATGATTTCCACTCCGGCCTCGCGGGCCACATGGGTGATTAGCTCCAAGTTGGCGCGTATGCGGCTCTCGTAGACGGCGTAATAGGGTGTCGGCAGTTGTGTGTATGCTTCGTTATTCATATTGCAGGTTAAGTTTTATTCGTCTAAGATTTGGAAACGGGCATATTTCAGCATGAGGGTGCGTTGCACGCCCTCCTCAACGAAAAATGCCGATATTTTGTGGTCGTGACTGCTTGTGTCGACATCTGTGATGCGTCCACGGCCAAAGCGCTCATGCATGATGTTCATATCAATCGATAGCTCCGAAGCAAAGTGGTGCTCATAGCGATTGTTGCCATTGCTAAGTGCTTTGGCTGCTTGCGGTGTATCGGTCTTGCGGTTTTGTACAGGTGCAAATTTCCCGACACCTCTGCCGTAGAGTGCGTTCCCGGTTGGAATGACCGACGAGTGGAACGACTCGCGGTAACTGTTGTAGGGGTTCGTGCCGGTAGACTCACCGATGTCGGTGCCTTGTATCGGTTTCAGATATTGAGTGTCGATGTCGCGAAGGAAGCGTGAAGGCTGGCAAAGTTTGGTTTGACCGTTTTTGAAGCGCGATGATGCGTAGGAGAGCATACAGAATTTGCGCGCGCGTGTAATGGCGACATACAGCAAACGACGCTCCTCTTCAACCTCTTCCAAAGTGGAACATGACATAGACGATGGGAACAGTTCCTCCTCTACGCCTACTACTATCACATTATTGAATTCCAAGCCCTTGGCAGCGTGAGCGGTCATCAGCGTGACGCGCTGTTCCGAGGTGTCCTTTTCATCCTGGTCGGTGGCTAACGACACCTCGGCGAGGAAATCGGAGATATGTGTATGCTCCGCATCGTCAGATTCGTTTTTCTCGTCAACAAAGTCTTTTACATTGCTGAGAATTTCCTGCAGGTTCTCTTGCTTCGACACATTCTCGGGCGTGTTGTCGGAGAGGAGTGAGGATAGTAGCTGGGTTTTGCCAATGATGGTTGTGGCGAGGGTGTAGGCATCTTCTCCGTTCGCATTACTCTCGTTAAACGATTGTATAAGTTGTGCAAAGCCTTGCAACTTCTTCAGTGTTCCGTTGTTGACTTGCAGCCCGTTGACCTCCGGGTTAATGAGCACCTGCCACATGCTGACGCGATGCTCAACGGCGGCTCGTATTACTTTTGCTACTGTCGTTTCACCTATGCCACGCGCCGGTATGTTTATCACACGGCGCAGGGCTTCGTCATCGTTGGGGTTCGTTGCCAAGCGGAAGTAGGCGATAGCGTCCTTAACCTCCTTGCGTTGGTAGAATGATAACCCACCGTAGATGCGATAAGAGATGTTGCGCTTGCGCAGCGATTCTTCCAGACGTCGGCTCTGAGCATTGGTGCGATACAGCACGGCAAATTCATCAAGGCTGTCGTGGGTGTCGCGACGCAAACGTGCAATGCGGTTGGCCACAATATATGCCTCCTCATAGTCGGTTGAACTGTTGACCACCTCAATGCGGCTACCGGCCTCATTCTTTGAGAATATTTGTTTGCGTATCTGCTCTTTATTCTTGTCAATCAGCGAGTTCGCAGCCTCAACAATGTTGCGTGTGGAACGATAGTTCTGTTCCAACTTAAATATCTTCAGTGTCGGATATGCCTTGTTGAGGTTGAGGATGTTGCGAATGTTGGCACCACGGAATGAATAGATGCTCTGTGCATCGTCGCCCACCATTGTCAGGTTGTTGCTCCCCTTACACAGGCTCGACACAATGCAATGTTGTGCGAAGTTGGTGTCTTGGTACTCATCCACCAAAATGTAGCTGAAGAACTCCTGATAGTGGTGCAACACATCGGGATTGTCGCGTAGGAGCACGTTCATATAGTAGAGCAGGTCGTCGAAGTCCATGGCTCCGGCAACCAGGCAGCGATGTTTGTATCGGCGGTAAATCTCAACGGTCAACGGACGTTTGGCGCGACGATCGTTGTCCATCAAGTCGCGGTCAATGGCATATCTGTCGGGGCTTATCAGCGCATTTTTTGCCATGGAGATGGCTGACTGCACTGTTGAGGCTTTATACACTTTGTCGTCAAGCTGCATATCCTTAATAATGGTTTTTATCAGGGATTTTGAGTCAGCGGTGTCGTAGATAGTAAATGAGGGCGTGAAGCCGATGCGATCGGCATAGTTGCGCAAAATGCGCGAAAAGATGGAGTGGAATGTGCCCATCCACAGCCGTGAAGCCACTTTCTCGCCCACCAATTGCTGAATGCGATCACGCATTTCACGTGCAGCTTTATTGGTGAAGGTTAGTGCTACAATGCGATATGGCGCATAGCCGTGAGCCAAGAGATGCACTATCTTGTAGGTCAACACACGAGTCTTGCCGGAGC
>CAZDIC010000121.1:0-5209 GCA_964505395.1 uncultured Alistipes sp.
TCTGTTCGGCGCCCAGCAGGTTGCCGGCTCCGCGTATGTCGAGGTCCTGCATGGCAATGTGGATGCCGGAGCCGAGGTCGGAGAAGCTTTCGATGGCCTGCAAGCGGCGACGGGCCACCGGTGTCAGCGGGTTGCCCGGGGGCACCATAAGGTAGCAGAATGCTTTGCGCGACGAGCGTCCCACACGTCCGCGCAGTTGGTGTAGCTCGCTCAAACCAAAGTTCTGGGCGTTGTTCACGATGATGGTGTTGACGTTAGGCATGTCGATGCCGCTCTCGATGATGGTGGTGGCAAGCAGCACGTCGTAGTCGTGGTTGGCAAAGTCGATAACAGCCTTCTCGAGTTGCTCAGGTGGCATCTGGCCGTGGGCCACGAGGGTGCGCGCATCGGGAATCACACGTTTCACCATCTGCTCAAGCTGATAGAGCCCTTCGATGCGGTTGTTGATGATAAACACCTGGCCGTTGCGCGACAGCTCGAAGTTCACCGCCTCCTCGAGCATCTCGTCGGTGAGGGTGTTCACCGAGGTGAGGATGGGGTAGCGGTTTGGTGGGGGAGTGGTGATGGCCGAGAGGTCGCGGGCACCCATCAGTGAGAACTGCAAGGTGCGCGGTATCGGCGTGGCGCTCATGGTGAGCGTGTCGACGTTCACTTTCATCTGTTTGAGCTTCTCTTTCACAGCCACGCCAAACTTCTGTTCCTCGTCGATAATCAGCAAGCCGAGGTCTTTAAACACCACATCTTTCCCCACAATGCGGTGGGTGCCGATAAGAATGTCGATTTTCCCCTCCTTCAGGTCGTTCAGAATCTCGCGTGTTTGCTTGGCGCTGCGGGCGCGCGACAGATATTCCACTCTCACCGGGAACTCGGCCAAGCGGCTTTTGAAGGTGTTGAAATGTTGGTAGGCGAGCACCGTAGTGGGCACCAACACGGCCACCTGTTTGCTGTCGGTGGCCGCCTTGAAGGCCGCACGGATGGCAACTTCGGTTTTGCCGAACCCGACATCGCCACACACAAGGCGGTCCATCGGTCGCGGGCTCTCCATATCTTTCTTCACGGCTGCCGTGGCGGTGGATTGGTCGGGTGTGTCCTCGTAGATAAACGAGGCCTCGAGTTCGTGTTGCAGATATGAGTCGGGCGAGAAGCTGTAGCCCTGTTCATCCTTACGGGCTGCGTAGAGCTTAATCAAGTCGCGGGCAATATCTTTCAGCTTCGACTTGGTTTTCTCCTTCATCTTGTTCCACGCGCCGGAACCGAGCTTGTTGATGGTGGGTTCCACACCCTCCTTGCCGCGATATTTCGCCAGCTTGTGCAGTGCGTGGATGCTCACAAAGATGCAGTCGTTGTTCTTGTAGATGAGTTTAATCATCTCCTGCGTTGACCCGTTGACTTGGGTGCGCAGCAGGCCGCCGAAACGGCCCACACCGTGGTCGACATGCACAATGTAGTCGCCCGTTTCGATGTCGTTGAGCTCCTTGAGCGACAGGGCCAACTTGCCGCTGCGGGCACGTTCACCTTTGAGGGTGTATTTGTGGAAGCGGTCGAATATCTGGTGGTCGGTGAAGAAGCAGCGTTTGGTGATATGGTCAACAAACCCCTCATGGAGGGTTGAGAGCACCGGTGTGAAGGGCAGGTCGTCGCCACGTTCGACAAAAATGGCTTTCAAGCGGTCGATCTGCTTGGCGCTGTCGGAGAGGATAAACATTTGATACCCTTCGGCAAGGAATTTACGGAAGGAGTCGGCAATGAGGTCGAAATTCTTGTGATACAGCCCCTGTGGAGCGCAGTTGAAGTCGATGGTGAGCGATTTGGGTGCGCTTGTGGTTGCCGATGCCGTGAAATGCAGTTTTGCGAAGGCGGCAAAGTCGCGCTCAAATTCGTCGGGGTCGATAAGGTTTTGCAGCGCTGTGGCATCCCCCTCGTCGGCAATCATTGACGAGGAGCTGAACGTTTCCTCGGTCACTGCTCGCAGTCGCGACAGCGTGAAAGCCTCGTCGCGCACCGCTATAAGGGTGTCGGAGGCCACGAATTTCAGCAGCGATTCCCCGCGCCCGTTGTCGTCGCTGTTCACATTTGCCGAGATGGCCACGGAGTCAACTTTGCTTTCCGACAGCTGTGTCTCGATGTTGAACGCGCGTATTGATTCTATTTCGTCGCCAAACAGGTCGATGCGATAGGGCAGCTCGGCCGAGTAGCCAAACACGTCGATGATTGAACCGCGCACGGCAAAATGCCCCGGCTCATACACATAATCCTCCTCCTTGAATCCGTTTTCACGGAGCCATATTTGGGTCTTCTCCAGGTCGATTTCCTCCCCCACTTTCAGCTGCAGGGTGTGGTCGGTGAGCACTTTGCGCGAGGCCACACGTTCGGCCATCGCTTCGGGGTAGGTCACCACCACGCGCAGTTGCGAATCGTCGTTCCAGTGGTTGAGCGTTTCGATGCGCATGATTTGGCTCGGCGGGTCCACGCGGCCATACTTGATGTCGCGCTTATAGCCCGAGGGGAACATCATCACCGCTTGCTCGCCAAGCAGTTTCACAAGGTCGTGATACAGATAGCCGGCGTCGTCGAGATTGTCGCCGACAACCATCAGCGGGTGGGCGCTTTCGATTTGTGAGAGCGCCATCGCTACCGAAGAACCCGACAAGCCCAAAAGGTCAACATGGGTGTGGTGTGCTTGTGTAATAGCTTTCTTCAACGCCTGCTTGCGCGCCGGCGTCATAAAGAGCGGTTCAAGTTCGGTGATTGTCATTGCCTGAGTGGTTTATTTTTTCGCTTTCCCCGACAGGATGCTGCGGTAGCGCTCGGGAGCGTTGAGCACCGTGGCGGCTGAATCGAGGTCGGCGTCATGTTTCAGCGTTTCTATGATTGAACCGCGATCGTAGTAGTAGCGTTGCAGGATGTCGCCGGCCAGATATTGGCTGATGGTTTTGCGATGCTGGTCGAGGTCGTGGTTGAGGTCATGTTTCAGTGTCACTTTCAGCGAATCGAGTTGCGCTTGCACCGTGGTGTCGAGATACCCCTCGCTCTTGGCGGCATCCTCAAGTTGCTTGAGTATCAGCTCGCAAGTGCGGTCGTATTGGAAGGTTTTGGGGTCGATAAAAGCCTTAAATTCGTTGAAAATGGTGTCGGTGATTTCAAAATCCTCGGGGGCGGCAATGGTGGGGTGGTTCACATAGTAGCGGTTGGCGAAGTTGAAGCTCCAGTTGTCGCGCACAATGTTGTAAACCAGGCGGTTGCCGTCGGGGTATTCCACTTTGATGTCGGGGGTGATGCCACCGCCGTCGCGCACCTCACGTCCGGCGCGGGTGTGCCACACCGTGGTGAGGCTGTCGGGGATGCGTGCCACCGAGCCGTCGGGGTTGCGGCGGCTGTAGTCGATGGCCTGAATGAGGCGTCCCGAGGGGATGTAGTATTTTGCTATGGTGAGTTTCAGCAGCCCGTTGTAGGGAATCTGACGGGTCGACTGCACCAATCCTTTGCCAAACGAGCGGTTACCCACAATCACGGCGCGGTCGAGGTCTTGCAGTGAGCCGGTGACAATCTCCGCCGATGAGGCCGAGTTGCCGTTAATCAGCACTGCTAAGGGGATTTCGGTGTCGACAGGGGCTTGGGTGGTCTTGAATATCTTTTCGTTGAGGATGTCGCGGCCGCGATAGCGCACCACTTCGGTGCCCTTCGGCACAAACAGCCCCACCACCTGCACGGCGCTCTCCAACAGTCCGCCGCCGTTGTCGCGCAGGTCGAGCACAATCGACTTCACTTCGGGGTTCTTCTTCAGTTCCAACAGTGCGTCGCGGGTTTTCTCAAAGGTCTTTTCGTTGAAAGTGCTGAGTTGGATGTAGCCGATATTCCCTTTCTGCACTCCGTAGTAGGGCACAGGGTCAATCTCAATCTTCTCGCGGGTAATATCAACCGACACAATCGAGTCGGCCACGTAGGGGCGTTTCACGGTGATGCTCACCTTGGTGCCGGCCTGACCTTTCAGTTTTTTGCTCACCTCCGAGCTGTGGAGCTTCGTCACGGTGTCGCCGTCGATGGTGATAAACACATCGCCCGGGCGCAATCCGGCTCTCTGTGCCGGAGAACCCTCGCGGGGCTCGGTGACATAAACCTTCCCGTCGCGCTCGCCGATATATGAGCCTATGCCGCCATATTCGCCCGTGGAGATGGTCATGAAATCGCTCTGCTCCCTCTCGGGGATATACTCCGTGTAGGGGTCTATCTCGTCGAGCATGGCGTTAATGGCTGTCTCCATCGACTTGTCGGCGTCGATGGTGTCAACATAGTTGGTTTGCAGGTTCTTGTAAATCGACGTGAAAATGTCGAGATTGCGCGAGATGTCGCCTTTTGAGCTACGTGTCGCGGCAAACATCGCCACCGCAAACACTATCATCGCGCTCAAAACTATTGCGGGAAGTTTCCTCATATTGATTTCGTAGTTTCGCTTTTCGTTGTTCCTAAATTTCGCTTTCCGTATGCCGATAGGCTGTTATTTGGGGGCATTAGCCATGCGGATAATCTCATCTGCAAGATATTTGTCACTTCGACAGATCAGATCGGCCGTTCCATCATCAATGATGTCAAACGATGGTGATGAGTAAAGCATATCCATCGCCTCCTCAAGCGAGATGCTCTGCTTTTCCGCAATCAGTTCTATGACGCGGGCATACTTCATATCGCGTAATATGCGGGTGGCCTTATCCATTGTTAAAACTTTTTATGTTCAATGAATTTCAGACATCGTTCGATGGCTCTCTGTGAAACGAAACAAATCTGATTGTTGGGCATTTCATATGCAAGATTTTGCAGAGCTTGCTCTTTGTTGTATATACCGGCCATATATAGGTCTACCGTTTGAAACACCTTATCGTTAGCGACTCCACCTTCGATTATATCGTAGTGTGTATACATATCGCTACCATTGCGACAACTACACACAAAGTCAAGCCATTCTGCATTGTATGCATCAAAAGTTTTGACGCTCAAGCCTGTATACGGCGTGTATTCAAAAATGTGCAAATAGGCGTCGCTGCCGGCTCGTAAGAAACGTTGGGCGTATTTTTCAGCTTGCTCTCGAAGTTTGGTCACGTAGAATCCTTTCCCAAAATCAAGAGCATCTCGGGAATGATTCACATCGGGGCGGTCAAACTGTTGATTAGAGGTATGGTATACTAACATAAAGAGTACCCCTTCTTTTTCATTA
>CAZDIC010000122.1:0-5122 GCA_964505395.1 uncultured Alistipes sp.
AGTTTGTCGGCCATCTCCACCACGGTTTGGTTGTCGCCCATGTCGCGGCTCACACGGAGTATTCCGAGACGGGCGGCGTTGATGTCGGCAGCATCGGATGCACGACTTTCGAGAGCCTTGTACGACTCGAGGGCGTCGGCACTCTTGCCCAAACGGGTTTCGGCATCAGCTTTGATGGCGAGGGCGTCGATGGCGCTTTCGCTGTCGGGGTATTTTGTCACCACTTCGGTGGCAAGTTTGAGGGCATCGGTGTAGTTTTCGTTGTCAACGGCACGTTCGGCGCCCTGCAGTGTCATGGCAGCGAGCTCCGAGGTTTCGGGACGCGGAGCGTCGGGCACCTGGTTGATGAAGTTGACATACTCCTCCACCTTGCCGCTGTCGGCATATATCTGCTTGAGGTCTTCGGCAGCCACGCGAGCTTCCTCTGATGAGGGGTAGTCGGTGATTACCTTTTTGTAGTTGGCCACGGCGGCAGCATTGTTGCCTGAGTGGAGATATGTGATGCCGAGAAGCAGACGAGCTTTGCGACCCTGCGGCGACGAGGGATAGCTCGAAGCGAGGGTAGTGTATGTTTCAATTTGGCGGTCGGTCTTGCCGAGTTCGCCATAACTTTCAGCCATTTCAAAGAGGGCCGAGGGCGCAAGGGCCGAAGAGGGGAACTCTGAAATCATGCGATTGAGAGCCTCAATCTTGCCGGAGTAGTCGCGTTTCAAGCCCTTCATCTGTCCCTGTTGGTAGGTGGGATAGTCGCCTGCCGAGGGGTCGGTTTTGTAAGCCTTCTCATAATTCTCGGCGGCCTTGGTGAAGTCGGCGGCATAGTAGTAGCAGTCGGCCAAACGGTTGTAGGCATCGGCTATAATGTGCACATTCCCCTTGTCGGGGGTGGTGGCGATAAACTTCGAAAAGTTTGTTGCAGCCTCGGAGAACTGTTTGCGAGCATAACGGGCGTAGCCAAGGTCGTAGCGAGCGAGGGCACGGTTGGCATCAGAGCCTTGCGAGCCGCTGAGATAGTTGTTATAGGCGGTAACAGCATTTTCATAGTCGCCGAGGTCATAGTAACATTCGCCCGACCAAAGGGTTGCTTCGGCTGCAATGCTCTTATCGAGACGGCTCAGCGAAGCGGCTTCGGTGAGGTGAGTGAGGGCCGATGAGGCATCATCGCTCTGCAGCTCACGGGTACCGAGGCCATAAAGCACACGCTGCTTAATGGTGAGCACATTGTCGTCGGGGCGTGTTATCTTTTGCAATGCTGCAAGTGCGGCAGCATAGTTATTGTCGGTCATATAGCCCTGAGCGACATAGTCGGCCACCTGCGGCACATACTGTGAGTCGGGGAAGCGCTGCAAAAACTCTTCGAGCAGCGAAACGGTTGAGCCAAACGGCACACGTCCGCCCTGCATCTTAGCCACGGCAAGGTTGTAGAAGGCGGTCTCCTGCATCGCGCTGTCGTGGGTCATGCGGCACGCTTTCTCAAGGGCGAGTGTGGCCGCGTTGTAGTTCTCCAATTCGAGATACGACTGACCGATGTAAAGGTAGGCACCCTGCCCCATGACGTTGTCTTCGGATGTTACCGGAGTGAGGCGTTCGATGGCCTTAGTGTAGTTACCGGAACGGAAGTTCTCCACACCGAGGATGTAGAGCGATGAGTTAAGCGGGGTGTCGGTTTGTTTAACGTAGGTTTCAAGTTGAGAGACGGCGGTGCGGGTGTCGCCTACTTGATACGATGATTCGCCGTAGATGCGGCGAGCCTCCGATTCAAACTCCGCAGGCACATTGGTGCGAGTGAGTAATTGTCGGGCCGAACTGCGTGCACTGATGTAGTTGCCATCCTTAAACGCAATTTGAGCGAGATAATAGTCGGCCATAATGGTCGGCATACCTTTCGCCGTCACCTTCTTAAACCGACTTTCGGCAACTTTGTAGTTTCCTTGGGCATAAGCTATGTAACCAAGGTAGAAACGGGCTTCGTTGGAGTAATCGGTTGCGAGAAGGTTATTATAAATCTGCTCGGCTTCGCCATATTCGGCAAATTTGAGCAGGCAATAGGCTTTGTGATAGTCGAGGGCTTCAGCCTGAGAGGGATTGAGGGCCTGAGTGTCAACTTCGCGATAGGTGCGAAGCGCATCAGCATACTCTTCGTTATCGAAATAGCAATCACCGATGGCCACGAGGGCTTGTTGGCGGTAGACCGAACTCGGATACTCATCAATGAACGCTTCGAGCAATTCTATGGCCTCCACGTCCGGAATGCGCATGGCTGCGAGGGCACGATTAAATGCCGCAGCTTCATCGTCGGTGGTGCGGAGTGCTTGCGACAATTGGTCGTTGGCACCCTGAACGTTACTGTCGCCCAACATGAGCGCACCGCGCTTCAACCACGTTTGAGCCTCGATGCCGGCAACCCGGCCGGGGGTGGGGATATAGTTGATGACCTCGTCGGTGGCGGCAAGCGCAGCGCTACCAACGGCAATGGAGATGGCCACTGTGAGGGTATGTTTCAATAATCCCATTCGTATGTTCTTTTTGGTGTAAAATTTCTTTTCCATGAGAGGTGGATTTCACCTACAAAATTACAAATTTTGTGGGAAACTCCCTAATTTAAGCAAGGAGTAATGAATGGAGTGTCGGTCGTAATATGCAATTTTTATGCAAAATAATCGTAAAATGTTGTGTACTATGGATATAAACTGTATATTTGCGATGAATTTAGCGCACTGCAAAAATAGGCAATGAATTGAAACCAAAGAGTTGGATTACCGACTGCAAGCCGGTGTGTAAAAACCGATCATGAATGTTATTACTGAGCGCTGCAATTTACCGAATTAACATTTTATCAACGTATTACATTTGTTGCTTATGCCCCTTTTGACTGCATGTGGGGCGGATTTTACTTTTAGCATTGTTGGCATAGCCTAAGGCGGAGTTGTACCCGCCCCTGACCATGGCATTTTCTAACTGCAATTTCAGAAGGAACATTTGGTTATTGGATGGTTCTTTGATGAAACAAATTAGTGTAATTTTACTGTCGGTGTTGGCCATAGTGCTCTCCGGCTGTAGCGATGAGGTTATTGAACGTGCTGCCTCCTCGTCGCAAACTGAAAATGAGCGCTACGACCGTATAAACGTGAAGGGCGCCAAACTGATTTACTCAAAGTCGCAACTCGGCGGCGATGACTCTTCCGGCATCGACAGTGAGGAGGGCGACAGCGGTATGAAGGGAATTGAGATGCATCATCGCTCGGTTGGTGGTTTGACGCTGTTTGGCGGCGTTAAATCTCGCGGAATAGCGGCCCGAAGTTCCGACAGCGACACCGATACCGAAATCAGCAACCGCAGCTACTTTTACAAACGCGATGCCGACGGCAACGAGAGCCGTTTGCGCTATTACGATGCCGACGGCAATGTGAAGGATATCGACATTCAGCTGGTGAAGCAGGTGTCGAAGCAATATGTGTTGTGTGTGCTCGATGAGCTCCACTCCGGTTGGGATGATGATATCGACAGTTATTACGCCTGCTTGGTGAGCCTCAGCGATGAACGTATGCACCGCCTCCCCGACGACATTGATTGGATGAGCATGGTCAACGCGGAGTTCTTCACCGATGGCAATAACAAGTTTTATGTGTGTGGCCCGAAATGCTATGAGATTGATTTAACGACCTTTGCGGTGGAGCAACTGCTGACCGACGAACGTTTGGTGATGCTGACCGGCAACAATTGGTCGGTGACACGCAACGGCTACCTGATGTTTGGTCAAAAAGTGCGCTGCCCCAATGGCAACGTGGTGACTGTGGGCGATGCTTTTGCCTATAACAACAAAATTTACTCACTGGAGTGCAACGACAGCACTGTCACCGTGAATCGCTGGGATGAAATCGGGAGCTACGGTCTGGAGGAACACGCAGTCACCACATTCGTGTGTGGCGGTGTGTGGACAACCTACAACAACGATCTCCGCAACCGTCACCTGTTCGTCGACCGGAATAGTAACATTTACGAGTTTGACGGCACCACGGTGTCTGCTCCGGTGTATAACGGCGCTTTCATGTTTGCCTCAAACGACGCCATCTATTCGCCGTTTGAGTCGGGCTTCCTATGCACATCGCTGGCCGATTACGGCACCACAACCATTGACCTCACCGACTACGAACTGTTTGGCTACGATATCAACAACCGTTTTTCAAACATCCTTTTCACCGGCATGGAGAAAAGCTCCGGGATGTATGTCACCGGGATGGTGAACTGCTCCGGAGCGGTGGAGATTCTTCACCGTTCGGCCAACGAACTGTTGGCAAATCTGATTCAAGTTGACTGAATTTTGCTAAATTTGCACATTCAAGGGTAGGTGCCGCAACGGCGCCGGGCCACGACTTGAAAGGATAAACATGAACGGAAAGAAATTTTTGGGCTACCTGTTAGCATTTGTGGCGGCGGCAACTTACGGGCTGAATCCGCTGTTTGCGCTGCCTCTGATGGCCGACGGGATGGACACCCCCTCAATACTGTTTTTTCGCTACCTGCTGGCTGTGCCCATCGTGGGCGTGATGATGGCGGCCCGTGGCAAATCGCCGCGTGTAAAACGCTGCTTGGCCGACACGCAGGGCGGTAACACCGCTTGGCGCGAGGTGACGCTCACCGCCATGTTGCTCGGATTCGGGCTGTTGGTGGCGTTGTCGTCGCTGACCCTGTTTGAGAGCTATCGCTACATGGATGCCGGCGTGGCTTCAACAATGCTGTTCGTCTACCCGATTATGGTGGCGCTGATGATGTCGCTGTTTTTCCGCGAGAAACTCACGGCAACCACGGTGTTATGCCTGATAATGGCCTTTGTGGGAGTGTGTTTGATGTATTATAGCGGTGGTAGCCTCACCGACGGCACCGTTAGCGGAATAGGCACACTCTATGTAATGGGGTCGGCGCTGTCGTATGCCATCTACATCGTGGGCGTGAACCGTTCGGCGCTGTCACGAGTGCCCACGCTCACTGTCACCTTCTATATCCTGATAGCCGGAGTGCTGCTGTTCGGCGCAAACCTTTGGATGACCGGACACATTTTTGTGCCGCAAACTTGGCAACAATGGTTTGGCGTGGCAGCCCTGGCGATTTTCCCCACCACAGTTTC
>CAZDIC010000123.1:0-5118 GCA_964505395.1 uncultured Alistipes sp.
CGGCAAACTCCCAACCTATCGGATGTTCTGCGACAAAGAGTTGTGGCAGTGTCCAACGTAGGTTCACACGGGGATCAAGATATGGACGGTTGTGCAGATAATAGCGTTTATCGAGATGTAGTAATTGGGTTTCGCGTAGCCCTAATTGCAGCTCGAGCGCATGATTGCCAAGATGTATGTCGGAGTTATGTTCCACATAGGCCGATAGTTGATGCATTGCCGGCACTTCGTTGAACGGACGTGGGCGTTTGTTATTCCCGGCTGTTATCGGGCGCATAAGGTCGTAGATTTGGCCTTGACCGTAGTTTTTGCTAAAGTCCCACTCAACACCGGCTTTAATGGTGTTCGATGCACGATAGGCGCTATAACGAAATCGTGAGGCTAATTTCACTACTGCAGTCATAGGCTTGCCGTCTACATCGAGTGTCGCTTCATAACGCATTGGTAGATAGCCCACATAGTTGCTCCCCTCGGTGGTGGAAATCGGCATCGGGTACACACGCGATGAGGCGATGGTTTTCTCTTGATGCAGCGACTCTGATGTGTAGTTTAAGCCTGTGGTCAGTGTCAGCGATTGAAAAAATCGCGGTTGCTTGCTCACAAAGGCAACGGTGTTGTCAAACGATATGCCGTGTTTGTCGGAGGTGTAGTAGTCTATCGTGTTGTTAACAGTGAGGTCGGGGTCGTTTTTGTCGCGCTCAAAGGTGCCAACGTATGTTAGCGAGCTGTTCCACGTCGTGGTGTAGTCGGTGGTTAGCCATTTCTTTGACGAACGCGCTGACGCTGTGGCGCGTTTGAAGTTGTCGCGGTTGTTTCTCGGGTCAATGCGGCTGTCGAGCCAGTCAACCGACACGTTCATGGTCCAATCATTCCCCGGCATGTTAAATCCCTTGCCGACATAGAGTAGCTGGCTCTGCATATCTGCTTTAAAACGAGCTTGCAGACCTCCGGCACCCTGTTTGCGCTTGATATTCACCAGTCCTGATGTTACTTCGCCATATTCGGCCGAGGCAATACCCCTCACAATCTCCACGCTCTCAATGTCGTCGGTTGAGATGCTTCGCATATCCACACCTTTGCCTGTGCTCAAGCGGCTTGATCGGTCGCTGTCGGCAGTGGCTTGCATTTCTGCATTGGTGTTGATGGGCACTCCGTCGACAACAAACGATGTGCCGAGCGATGAGGTGTCGTAGCCGTCGGTTTGGATGTTGCGAGCTTCGCGGAGGTTTGCAAAGTTACCTTTCCCCATCTCCGGGTCTTTGCTTATGGCCCCGGGTAATAGTTCGATTAGGTCGGTGAAACTTGATGGTTGGAGGTGCTCCATGGCAGCGCGGTCAATGAGTGAGGCACTTGCAATGCCTCGACTCTCTTTGGCGGTAACTACCACTTCTCCGATTTGTGTATATGCCGGGGTGAGGACTATGGAGCAGACGGTGGCGTTTTCGTTGACCGTGATGCTTGAATGAGTAGGGTTATAGCCCAATGCCGAGATGTTTACTTTCCATGTTCCGGGTTTCGTGTCGGTGGTATAGGCTCCGGAAATATCGGTTAGGCCACCGATTGACGCGCTTCCATTGCTTAACGCAATAGCAGCAAACTCGACAGGCTCACCTGTGCTACCATCTGTGACTTTGATTGATACGGGTGTGGCTTGTGTTGATAGGTGAAACGTGGTCAGTGCAAGGACTGTTAGCCCTCGCCACTTATGTGTTGCTATTATCTCATGTAGTCTACCTGCGCGTTTTGTTGCCATGCTCGGATCGTGTAACTCTCAGTTGTTGAAATGCAAAGATACGCAAAAAAATGCCTATCTGCAATCATTCCGAATAGTGCGGCTAAATGTGATAGCGTGCATGGCTTGGTAAAATATTGATAATCAATAATGTGCAACCGAGTGGTGCCACGGTAATTTGTAATGGAAGTTTTAGTAGTTATCGTGCCGCCTTAAAGTATAGAATGATGGCTACGATGGCGTAAACTATGTTTGGAATCCACATGGCAACACGCGGCGAGGTGTAGCCCGACACGGCAAACGATGATGTTACTGTCATGAAGAGGATGTAGCTGAAGCTGAGCAATAGGCCGATACCTATATTCAAGCCCATACCGCCTTTTACCTTCTTTGATGATAGCGACATGCCGATAACCGTTAAGATAAATGCAGCAGCACAGATGGCATAGCGGCGTTCATATTCAATCTCAAACGATTTGATATTGGCAACGCCACGTTCTTTCTGGCGTGTGATATAGGCTTTAAGTTGCGGAGAGGTCAACATCTCTTGGTCGCTTCGGCTGATAAGGAAGTCGCGCGGCTCAAACGGGATAACAGTGTCGAGCTGATGCCCGGTGGTTATGATTTCCTTGTTCCCTTTGAAATCGCGGATGGAGTAGTCGCGTACTTGCCATTGGTAAAGGGTATCCCATTTGATTGACACGGCTGATAGGCGTGACACTAATTTCTTATCTTTAAATTGGTCAAGCGAGAAACGGTAGCCTGTCTTGGTTGTGTTGTCATATCGGCTCATATAGGCAATACGGCCGGGGGCAACCTGCATCATGATGTTGTCGCCATAGTCAACGCGCTTGTTCTTGACGTATGTGTTTTGGAAGTTAATACGCGTTACGTTGGCCGGCGGAATAACATAGGCACCTAACAGAAATGTGACTATTGCAATTACTGCTGCCGAAATCATGTAGGGGCGCAACAAACGGTGAAAACTCATCCCGCTTGAGAGCATGGCAATGATTTCGGAGTTGTCGGCAAGTTTCGACGTGAAGAAAATTACGGCGATGAAGGTGAAAAGCGGACTGAACTGGTTGGCGAAATAGGGAAGAAAGTTCATGAAGTAGTCAAAGACTGTGGCTTTGAGTGGCGCCTGAAGAAATGAGTCAAGCTTTTCGTTGATGTCGAATACGATAGCAATGGCGAGAATCAACACGATGGCAAAGAAGTAGGTGCCGAGGAAATTGCGGATGATATACCAATCCAACAATGTAATCGGCGACTTCTTCCATTTCGGTTTAAATGATGTCAACTTCAGTTTCTTCATTAGATTCATCGTAGTTACGTATCGTAGGTGTTTCGTCGTAGGTGTTTTTTTACAGTCGACTGGTCACGCGTTTAACCATCTCCTCTTTCCACGGCTTGAAGTCGCCGGCGATGATATGCTTGCGAGCTTCGCGCACTAACCAAAGGTAGAATGCCAGGTTATGGATGGAGGCAATTTGCATTGCCAGGAGTTCTTGGCTGATGAACAGGTGGCGCAGGTAGGCTTTGGTGTACACTTGGTCAACGAAACATTCGCTGTCGGGTTGAATAGGTGTAAAGTCGTTGGCCCATTTCTTGTTACGCATGTTCATGATGCCGTGAGGTGTGAACAGCATACCGTTGCGACCGTTGCGGGTAGGCATAACGCAGTCCATCATGTCCACTCCACGGTCAATGGCTTCAAGAATGTTGGCCGGTGTGCCAACCCCCATTAGATAGCGTGGCTTGTCGGCCGGTAGAATTTCATTTACCACCTCAATCATTTCGTACATGGTCTCGGCCGGTTCACCAACGGCCAAGCCTCCGATGGCATTACCATCAGCACCTAACTCGGCTACTCGGTGTGCCGCTTCCTGGCGAAGGTCGCGATATGTACAACCTTGCACAATGGGGAAGAAGCTTTGACGATAGCCATAGAGTCCTTCGGTTTCGTTGAAATGTTTCCAACCGCGTTGCAACCAACGGAGCGTTAAATCGAGCGATTTACGGGCGTATGGTTTATCGGCTGTACCCGGTGTGCACTCATCGAGAGCCATCATGATGTCTGACCCGATAGCTCGTTGAATATCAACTGTCTTTTCGGGAGTGAACAAATGTTTGCTGCCATCAATGTGGCTGCGGAACCATGCGCCCTCTTCGGTGAGTTTGCGGTTGTCGGCAAGGGAAAACACTTGGAACCCACCGCTATCGGTTAGGATGGGTCGATCCCATCCACCGAATTTGTGAAGCCCGCCGGCTTGTTGCAGAATGTCCGTGCCTGGACGCAAATAGAGATGGTATGTGTTGCCGAGTATGATTTGCGCCTTAATGTCGTCGCGCAGTTCACGCATGTGCACACCCTTAACGGCGCCACAAGTGCCCACCGGCATAAATATCGGTGTCTCAATTGTTCCGTGATCAGTCTGAATAAGTCCGGCACGGGCTGCAGTGCCCTCCGGTGTGGCTACAAGTTGAAATTCCATGCTGCAAAGTTACAACTTTCATTCCACACGGCAAAACTCGGTTTGCATGGTGGTGTCTGCGCCGTTCCGTCGGACTGTCGGGCGTGTGCTGCAGGTGTGGCAGTGCGTTAAGTTGTTGCTTTCGCTGTTGAGTGCCATGCAAGAAGCGCAGTGTAGAACTGTGTCATCTCGCTCGGCGATTGGAATGCTTGTGGCGGGATGTAGAGGTGGTGACGGTGTTTGCGGTGTTGGTGATGGTGTTGTTTGAGGCTATCCTTTTCGGGGTCAACATAGGCCACCACAATGTAGTTGTTGTGGAGGTGGCAGTGGGTTAGTCGGTCTCCGTCAATGAGTACCGGCTCGGGTGGGGCGGCGTGACGCTCATAATCCTCATGATCTGGCATCTGAAAGTATTGGATTGTGAGTTGGTCGCACTTGGCGGTCTGATCGCCGTTAGTGGCTTGGCTACATGAGAGTGTTGCTTGTTGCGGATAGTTGGCTTTGATAGCATCGGCTTTCGACATGATGTCAAACCAGCCCAACAGAGCGCACGACGGGTTCCACATAAACATCACAAGTGCTGCGACTAATATAAAACGCCAATCACCTGTTAGAAGTCCGATTGACAGCAAAACGACGATGGGCGCTACTAACAGAGGCATGAGTTTGCGCATCCATTCGCCCATTTCCTCTTTTGCATAAACCTTCGAACCGGGTGTAAACACTCCGGTTTTCAGTTCTTCGGCTTCCGTGGCGGCCGCTTTCAGTGAGCGGTTGTCGCCATCGGCCAATTGCTCGGTTTTGATATGTTCTTTGGTATCACACATGGCATTTCTTACTACAAAAGTAAGCGTTTCTGTTGTTTTGTCAAAATATCGTAGCGTCATTTGACAAAATTTACGGCATATT
>CAZDIC010000124.1:0-5117 GCA_964505395.1 uncultured Alistipes sp.
ACAACGAAATGGCCTACTTCTTCAGCCGACTCCGCTCCATGGGGATGACCCCCGATGAACTTGCTTCACATTTTGCCAACTACCTTGCCTCCCACTGAACGGCTCCCGCTACTTGAACTGTTCCGTCATCCTTAACGGCTACTTCCCGCTGTCTCTCTCCCTCGAATCACTTGCTAAGACACCCTCTCCTATTTGTCGTGTACAATTATATCTTCACCAACTAAACATAAAGAGTGAAAAGGCGTGGCCGCATATCACGGTCACGCCTTTTTGCGGTTACAGAAACAGCATCACACCAACTGAAAGTGGCTTGAAGTCGGGGGAGCCATACCCTCTGAGCACCGATTGTGGCGAGTAGCGCACATAGAAGCCACACGATTTATACACCCTCAGGCATCCGAAAAGGTCGACCGTTACACGGCGTTGATGGATATTGCCGAGGTATTCCTGCATCTCATTCCCGGCAGCGTTCTGATAGCTGCATTTGAGCGCTGCATGGGTGTTGACGTTGAGTATGGCACCGGCTGTGAGGCCCCATCCCGAACGGCCGAAGTTTTGGCTGAATAGCAATGGAAAGCCCAAGCTAAACACTTTGATGTTGGCACCGTGGGGATGGCTACCTTCGGGATATTCACCGAGAGTGATACCTCCGTTGCCGTTGCCCACCATGCGTGTTTGTCCGGTCATCTTGTAGTTACGCCAATCAAAGCCGATACCGAGTGAGGTTGAAAATCCGCGATTACGATATCTCACGGCAAATGCGTTGACCCATGAAATTTCAAACGACTTTCTCCACTGCAATCCAAATCCGATCGGTTGGTCGAGGGCATTAACCAATCCGATCCCGATGCCACCCGAAACCACATCCCAATGATTGGCACCGGTATTCATGCCAAATACACCATTGTCGAGTGCTGTATAGCTTGTATAGTTATGTTGGCTCGTAACGAGGTGGGTCTGTGGAGCGTAATCCTTGTGCCACACTGTTGTGCTGTCCTCGTTGTCGATTACTGTCACGGTCAATCCGGTGGGTGTTTCGGTTATTATGGCACTTTTAGGCGACTGTGCCACCATCAATGTGTCGGGACACTCTTGTGCTGTGCCGACAAGCGACATCAGCAGGGTTGCTGCTATAGCTGTGATATATTGTTTCATCGTTATTCTGATTTATAGGCTTTTAAAAATTGATTAATGCGCCGAGTGACCACGATTTAAACTGTGGACCGTTCACGGTCTTCATTACGTGCATCGGGCTCCAACGGCCATAAATGCTGATGCTGTTGGTGAAGCCGAGGCTGACAACCGGGTCAACCGTAATAAGTTGTTGCTGTAAGCCCTTGATTTGCTCGTTGTAGCGGATGCCGTTGCTTTCCCATTGTGAGCCGGTCACTCCATAGGTGTTGAAATTTACCCATGCGCCTACCGACATGCCGAAATTGCGATAGAAGTTTTGTGTAATCATCACCGGCACATGGAAGCAAAGCACCGTCCAGCGTGCATGGTTCACTTTGTCAACGCCTTCGGGGATAACGGTGATGAGCCGGTCGCCGGCTTTGGCAAAGATAGTGCCTTTGGCTCCAAGGTAGCGGCGCATACCGAGACCTACGCCGATGTCGAGACGTGGCCCTTGGCGCCACGGTTGCCATGCAAGGCCGGCAAACTCGGCAACACCGAGCTCAAAGCAGTTTTCAATTCCGGCTTTGCCGTCGTAGTTAAACATCCATCCCCAATAAACGTTTCTCATGCCGGTTACAATGCGCTTGTAATGAGGATGCTCTTTTGCATCAAGTTGTGACTCGATGGATATAAACGGTATGTCAATGAACCAGTTGTCGTCGTCGAGTTGCGGTGTAATGGTGTCCGGCCTTTCCTTAACAACAAATTCATATATGTTAGTTCTGTTTCCTTCCACCTTTGTCTCGGCTTTAACAATTGTGGAGCTGTTTTTTTGTAACACGGCAATGCTTTCGGCATTGGTGATTACCTTCACCGTGTCGGCCGATTCTACCTGTGCCACGCATGTTAGTGCGGAGCACAATGTAATGATTGAAATTAGTTTTTGTTTCATATCTTAGTGGTTTTAGATGGTTTTCAGTCGTAGTGTGTGGTTGGTCGTGGCCCGAAGGCCATCGTGACCGTCTATTGGCAAAGGCCAATGATGATGATGGTTGCGAGGGTTATTGCGCCCACGCTCATCATGAGGCCTATGGCGGTAATGTCAAGGTGCTGCCATCGGTTGCCAAATGCTTTGATGCCGGTGTTGATGGTGTAGATGGGCGTGCGCATCGATGCAATAGCTTTTTCGCGTTGTGCCGGGAAGAAGCGCTTGTCGATGCGATAAAACAGATAGCCGATGCCACTACCGATAATTGCGCCTACAAACAGGTCGCCGGGATAGTGTACCCCGAGATACAGGCGTGTGTAAGAGTTTAGAAGTGCCCATGAGAACATAAAGGCAATGGTTCCGGGGCGACGTATCAGGCAACTAACCAACACGGCAAGTGCGAAGGAGTTGGCTGAGTGACATGAGGGGAAGCCGTATCTGCCACCTCGATAGCCATCAACGAGGGTGGCCAACATTGATAGTGGGTTATCGGGGTTCGAAGGGCGCATACGTGCCACAATCGGGCGGATAAGCGTGGCGCAGGTCTGGTCGGTAACGGTGATGGCCAATCCTATTGCAACAAGATAGATTACACTTAACTTCACACCGAATGTCTTCACCAGCAGTATTGCGATGCAGATGTAGAGCGGTATCCAGGTGTAGCGTCCTGTACACATCATCATGATGTGGTCAAGCCATGTGGTGTGCATACAGTTGAAAAACAGGTACAGCTGGGTGTCGATGTTGTTGAAGAATTCTATCATTGTCATCTCTGTCGGTTTAGAGTGAGGCAATTTTGTTGTAGAGTAATTGCAGATAAGCCTTTGCTTGCTTTACCCGCAGTTCGGTATCTGAGCCTTCGGCACTCAACACAGCCTCGGTATCGCAATCAACGGCAACTTGGCTGTCGCCGGTAACAAGACCGATCGCTGATGGCTCACACATCACGGCATAGTGTGGCTCATCTGAGTTGAGCAGGTTATGACTGAACTCAAACATGGAATAATCCAGATTGAGAAGGCCCAGCAGTGTAGCGGCAATGTCGTTTTGCGACCCCGGTGTGGCAATGCGTGTGCCCGGGTTGCGTATCGCACCTCCGGCAAAGATGAGTGGCACATGGTGGCGGTCAACCATTTTGTCGTGTTTTTGTTGGAGGCCTGAGCCAAGATGGTCGGGCACAATAACAAGCAGTGTATTGCTGTAGTTCGGCAACTGTTTCAAGCCGTCAACAAAAGCCATTAGGCAGCTGTCGGTGAAGGCAAATGCATTCAACACGGCATTGTCGGCGAAGCGAGGGTTGGCATACGGCACTTTAAACGGCTCGTGGCTGCTCGAGGTTTGTATCACATTGAAACGGGGCTTGTTGGTAGCTTTGCCACTGTTTGCGGTGGCATCGGCCAAGGCGCGTTGAAACAGCAGGTCGTCGTGAGCGCCCCATTTGCTTGCGCGTTCCACGAGGGTAAAATCGTTGTCGCTAACGAAGTTTTCAAAGCCGGAGTTCACCAGGAATGATTTCATGTTGGCGAAGGTTACATCACCGCCATAGTAATAGTGCGACTCGTAACCTACGCGTTTCAGCTCGTTGGCAATGCCGGGGATATGTTCGGTTTTTGAGGTGAACTTCATCAAGCTGGTTGACGGCTGTGACGGGAATCCGGCTAAAATTGCCGGCAGAGCGCGGTCGGTTCTGAAACTGTTGGCGTAGAAGTTGGTGAAGAGCACCCCTTCGTTGGCAATTTTGTCGAGGTTTACAGCCACGGCATCGCCGTTGAGTGTCTCCATTAAATCGGCTGCAAAGCTTTCCAAGATTACCAGATAGATTTCCGGTTGAGTGGTGGACAGTGATATGGTGTCGCTCGGTGTTGATTCGCTGTTGAGCGCGTTAATGGCAGCAGTGGCTTCGTCATCGCTCATGAAGCGATATTGGTCGGCAAAGTTGCTTTGATGCAGTGCCGACTGCATTAAACTGTAGAACGGATTTATCGCAGCGTGGTTAAGCTTTTGATTTTGGCTGAAGTAAACTCGGCTGATGTTCATGGTGGCCACGGTGAGCCCGCCTCTGATGGTTACAAACAATGCTCCGGTGAGTAGGGTGAACACTATGGTTGTGGCGATGCGGTGCTTGCGTTCAGTCTTGATTTTGAGAGTTAGGGAGAGTGCTTTATAAAGCCCGGTTGCAATCAGGCCGACTGCTACAATCGCCAACGGATATTGCCACCATTCTGCGCTGGCTAAAGCTGCTGATGGCGATGTGCTGAAGTAAAACAGCGGTGTGGTGTCTAATCGGAATCCCCAATAGCCGTAAAGGATAAGGTCAAGCACTGCCACAATTGCCAAAGCCACCGACACAATGCCGAAATAGCATCGCTCGGCGATGATTAAAGCGCGATGTTGAGTCCATTGTGATGCAATGGCAAACAAACACGGAAGCGCGGTGAAATATCCCGCCACAGCATTATCCATCGACCATCCGTGGCGCACAACCCTAAAGATGTCGGTGAATCGGAAGCCCTCAATTTGGTTGTGATACACCGCCAAAAACAGCAGGTGTAACAGCACAAAGAAGGCTACAAAAATGAAGAATATAGCAACTAATTTTTTTATTCCCTTTTGCATTGCAATATGGTGGCTATAATGCCGTGATGATATTATTGTTTCCCTATGATTGGTTTCTTTGTGCAAATTTAATGTTTTTACGCAATACACCAACACTTTTGCTCCACTAAATCCGCTACCTTCACTCATTTTACTCCAAAATCGCCTCAAAATCACATCAAGTCATAACCGGCGAGGTCGGTGCTAAATTGATATGTGGTGGGGGATAGGCTGTGGCCTTGGGCGGATGTGGCAACAGGGGGTAGTGGGAGTGGTTTGAAGCCGTTGTAGGGGTGTTTGAGTGGGGTGAGAATAGATTTTGTGGAGAAAATAGATACAAAATATAATGATTTGTGGACGGATAGGAAGATATAATATTAAGAGTTTAGGAAAAAATGAGAGGTTGTTACTCCTGTTT
>CAZDIC010000125.1:0-5046 GCA_964505395.1 uncultured Alistipes sp.
TATCAACATAAATGGAAATCTGCTCATTCTGCATTCCATACACGTTCATTCGACCAACACTCTCGATGCGACGCAGGCGGTCCTTCAAATCATCGGCATAATCATCGAGCTCACGATATGTTTTTGATTCACTCTCGATGGTTACCAATAGCGCCGATGTATCACCAAAATCATCAACAACCTGAACTCCGAGCACACTCTTCGGCAAATTCATCTTAAACTCATTGATGCCGTGTTTAAACTTGCTCCAAAATTCATCTTTGTTATTGAGGTTATCATTCAGTTGCACTTGAATCACAACCATGCCATCCATGCAAGTTGAGAAAGTTTTCTCTTTCTTAACTTCCTTATAACTAAATATGTAGTTCTCCAGCGGCTTAGCCAGCTGTTCCTCAACTTCTTCAGCTGTGTAACCCGGGCAAGCAGCGGCCACGATGCCCTGACGAATGGTAAAGTCGGGCGTCTCGTTTTTATTCATCTTCGAAAGGCCGTAGATGCCGTAAGCCACAAGGCAACAAGTCAACAGAATAACAATCTGCCGATAGTGCATTGCCCACTCAACCAAGTTGAGTTTTTTCTTCTTTCCTTTAGCCATAGCCCTACTTTATTACCTTAAGACTCATGTTATCACTAATTTTCTGTTGGCCCTCAACAACCACCTGATCGCCGTCGTTCAAGCCGGAGGTGACAATTACACGGTCGCCAACGAAATCGCCCAATGTTATCTCCTGTTTTGCAGCCTTTCCATCACGATTAAGCCACACAAAATCGTGGTTATCACTACTTAATTGAACCACATGACGTGACACCAATACCGCCGGTGCCGACTGCTCACCATTTCCAACATAGAGTGTACACAACATACCGGGCAGCAAAGCATTTCCGGGATTGTTTATTTCAGCCTTTACCTGATATGAACGCGAGATGGAATTGGCCGAAACGCCCTTCTCCTTAATCTTGCCGGTGAAAGTGCGATTGCCAAGCGCCGGAACCGAAATTTCAATATTATCACCAAGTTTAATTCGATTCACCTCGGTTTCAGGAACAGAGATTGCAACCTTAACATTATCAACTGTAACCAATTTTACAGCAGGTGAACCCGGCATCACATTATTGCCAACCTCAATGTTTTTCTCGGATATATAGCCGGAGAAGGGTGCATAAAGTTTTGTGTCGTTAAGATTCTTGCGAGCGATTTCAAAAGTCGATTCCGCTTGCTTGAGTTTGCTTTCGGCATCAACCCATTGCACATCCGGCAAACTGTTGTTGTCGTGCAAGATTTTCATACGGTTATAGGCATCGGTGGCTTGGTCGAGCGTTGCCTTAGCCATATTATACGAACTTTGGAACGAGGCACCGTCGAGCACTGCTATCAGCTGACCGGCATGAACCTTCTGTCCTTCCGTCACGGCAACCGATTTCACAGTTCCTGCAATAGGGAAACTCAGCGCGGAGCCGTTTTCCTCTTCTACAGTACCGGAAAAACTTTGACGGGCACTAACGTCCGACGATTGCACCGTTTCCACTTTAACTTCAATCGGAGCTTTCTCAAGCGTCGTCGGTTGTTTTCCGCAGCTCGACAAAGTGAACAAAGCCACGACAATAAGCATGAATTGTTGATGGAGTTTCATGTTATCTAACTTATTTAAGTGTTTAATAAATAATGACATGTATGCCTTAGATTTATTTCTATGGTGACGCAAAGTTCCACATTATTCAATTGATGACTCTTATCATTGCTTGACAATAAATGTGCATCTTTTCTGTTTTAATCAAGCCATATAGTCATAATAGCTGTATTTATGAGCAATTTTACCTTATTTGCTATTTGATCTCTCATAAAGGCTATTTCGCAGCCTATCCTTTCAAAAAGCGTGTGCGATGCAATAAAACAGCGAAACGGGCGTTAAGTGATTAATGAGTTTTACACGTTTCAGACATAGAATTATATTCCTGTTGGCAATATTGCCTGCATTGAGCATTTTTAGTCAGACTGCTCACGCTGACCGACTTAACGACAAAGTGCTGAACCGCCCCTACTCCGATATGCGCCGTTGGCATCTCGGATTTTCGGTGGGCGTGAATATGTTTGATTTCAGCTTTCACCACAACGGCTATGTCACCGACGACGGCAAGACTTGGTTTATGGAGCAACCCGACATGTCGCCGGGATTCTGTGTAAACGGTCTGTTTGACCTGCGACTAAACAACTATTTCAGCCTTCGCACAAGCCCCGGTATTTACTTCGGAAACCGTTTGGTGCGTTTCCACGACACCACTACCGGCGAAGTTGACCGCCAAGATATAAAATCGGCCTACCTGGTGTTGCCGGTCGAACTGAAATTTGCAGCGCAACGCATGCGCAACATCCGCCCCTACATGGTAGGCGGTATCATGCCGGCGGTTGACGTGTTGAAAAAGAAATCCGACTACCTGCGCACCAACGCCTTTGACAGCTTCTTAACGGTAGGTTTCGGCTGCGACCTCTATCTGCCTTACTTCAAATTGGTGCCGGAACTAAAGTTCTGTTTCGGCCTCACCGATGCAATTCAGCACGACCGCAGCGACCTCACCGACGACCCTCAACGTCTTGGTGTTTCAAACTCTCTCAAACGCGCCACAAGCCAAATGGTGGTGCTAACGTTCTACTTTGAATAACATTAATTACACATCTCAGTGAGTAACATAACAACATCACGCAACGCCCTTCGCCGAGCAATCAAGATAGCTCTGATTGCCGGTGCTGCCGCACTGATGCCACACAGCGCATCAGCGCAATCAGATGTGCAATTAACTCAATATTTCGCCCTACCGAACTACTATAACGCAGGAGCAATAGGCACATCCGACCTGTTAAACATTCGCGCCGGGTCACGACTGCAGTGGGTGGGCATCGACAACGCACCGACAGCGTTCCTCGTAGGCGCTGAAATGCCATTTAAGTTCATCAACAAACGTTTTGGCGTTGGTCTCATTATGCAACAAGAGAGCATGGGCTTGTATAGCAACATGAATCTCGGTGCTCAAATCGCATACAAGCAGAAACTCTTTAAAGGCACACTCTCAATCGGTGCTCAAATCGGATTCATCGACCAATCGTTTAAGGGTACCGATGTGTATCTTCCCGATGACGACGACTACCACCAATCATCGGACGACGCTATACCACAGCAAGATATCCGTGGTAATGCACTCGATGTAGGATTCGGTCTTTACTACACCCACAAACTGTTTTGGCTCGGACTCTCAGGCACTCACCTCAACTCACCGTCGGTGAAATTGAACGCCGAAAGCGGGCAAGATAGCAATGAGCAAAACTATGAATTTCAGATGGGGCGCACTCTATATTTTATAGCAGGAAGCAATATTCCGTTAAAAAATACGTTATTTGAAGTGATGCCGTCAATGCTTGTGAAGACAGATATGACCTTCACCACCGGAGAATTAACACTCCGTGGCCGATATAACAAATTCATAACATTCGGTGTCGGTTATCGCTGGAAAGATGCCGTCTATGCGGTGGCATCAGTGGAAATCAAGGGCTTCTACATCGGTTACAGCTACGATTATTCCACTTCAGCCATAGCTCAAGCTTCATCGGGAAGCCACGAAATATTCGCTGGCTACAGCCTCAAGCTCGACCTTTCAGACAAAAACCGTCACCGTCACAAGAGCATCAGAATAATGTAACCGCCTCACAGCAGTTACATAACACAGACTAAGAACATATAAGAGCAATTCATCATATGAACAAAAACGTTTCGTTATACCTCTTGCCGGTTGCCGCAGCAGCAATGTTGGCTTCGTGCGCTGCCGGACGTAGCAGTTCAGCCGGTGGCGAAGTCACCGGTGTTGGCGGCACCTCATGGGCCGAGCCTACCCCCTACGGCATGGTATTGATCAGCCGTGGCTCCATGGAAATGGGCCCACAGAAAGCTGATAGCACCTGGAATCTCGCAGCCGACACCAAAGGCATGTCGGTCGACGCGTTTTGGATGGATGAAACCGAAGTCACAAACTCAAAATACAAACAGTTTGTGTTCTGGGTGCGCGACTCCATTATCCGTGAACGCCTTGCCGACCCTGCTTACGGAGGCAACGAAGAATATAAAATTGAAGAGGACAAAGCGGGCAACCCCGTAACTCCCCACCTCAATTGGAACAAACCTATTCCTTGGCGCAACCCCAACGAAGATGAGGCACGTGCCATTGAAAGTGTGTATCGCACAAACCCCATCACTGGAGCTCGCGAGCTTGATGCCGAACAGCTCAATTACAGATATGAGGTGTTTAACCACACCGAGGCTGCCAAGCGCAAAAACCGCTTGAACCCTCGCCGCAGAGAGTATAACACCGACCGCCCCACCCCCACCAACACGCCCATCATCTCAAAAGATACGGCATATATGAACGACGAGGGCGAGATTGTGCGTCAAACCATCTCTCGTGGTCTGACAGGTGATTACGACTTCCTCAACACCTACATCGTGAACGTTTATCCCGACACCACAGTGTGGGTCAACGACTTTGAAAATGCCTACAACGAACCGTATGTGCGCATGTACTTCAGCCACGGCGGTTACAGCGAATATCCCGTAGTTGGCGTTAGCTGGGAACAAGCAAACGCTTTCTGCAATTGGCGTACCGACTATCTGCGCCGAGCTCTCGGCAAAGAAGGTGTGTATGTAGAGCCATATCGCCTCCCCACCGAAGCAGAATGGGAATTTGCAGCACGTGCCGGCGAGAACGACAACATGTTCCCGTGGGAAGGCGACCTCCCCATCAGCGAGGATAAAGGTTGCTTCTACGCCAACTTCAAGCCGAACGATGGTAACTACGTTAAGGACGGACACCTTATCACATCGCGCGTAGGCACATATTCGCCAAACGATTTCGGCTTGTATGACATGGCCGGTAACGTGAGCGAATGGACATCAACCGCTTACACCGAGGGTGTGGCCAAACTCACCAACGACCTCAACCCCGAATATCGCTACAACGCAGCCGAAGAGGACCCCTACAAGATGAAGCGCAAGATTGTGCGTG
>CAZDIC010000126.1:0-5024 GCA_964505395.1 uncultured Alistipes sp.
GCCATCTGCCACGTAGGTCATGTCAAACTCGGCATATTGCTTGCCGTTCGACAGCGCTACGGGTGTGTTGTTCTCGTCGAAAAAATAAAGATATACCTTATTAACTTTATATTCAAACTCCTCACCGTCATCGTAGATTTCGGAGCTTTCCACCTCATTTTCGGCGCGTGATGCTTGGGCCTTGGCGGGAACGGGGATAAACATCTCCAGATATGTGCCGTTGCCACTCTCTTTAGCATCGGGATCGCCAATCAGCTGGGTGTCGTCGGCCGAGCAGCCAACCAAGCCCATCAGCAGAGCCACAGCCAAAACCGGTGCGAAAAGCGTATGTCGGTAGGAATTAAGTTTCATAGCCCGTTGGGAAATTTCGGAAGTAGTTTGAGTTTGTTGTTATCGCGTGTCGCGTTGTTGGTGTTATAGAGGAGACGGGAAGGGAAAGATTTCGGAGAGTGGAGGTGGTGGAGTGAGCACCGACTCCACTCCCCGATTTCTCATTTATGGATGGACTAATTGTTCCGGATTAATGGCCGAGCAACATGTCGTTTTGACGAACGATCCAAGGACGAACCACAACGTCAACTTGCATGTAAACCTTAGCGCCTTCGTCATCCTCGCCGGGGTTGGGCTGATCGGGATCCTTGGGATCGGGATCGGGATTGTCAGGATCGCCGGGAAGCTTGCTGAAGGGCGACATTGCCAGACCCTTAACGCTGAGCTCATAAGAGTTGTTGCGGACAATGGCGAATTCCATTACACCCATGTCGGTGTTGTCGTCGTTGTTGAGGTGACGGATGTAGTATTCGTAGTAGCCGATACCGCCCTTGAAGTAGCGAACGCCATAGGTGGTGAAGTTGGCGGTGGTGATGTCGGCGAGACCGGCAGCTTTCAGAGATTCGATATCTTTGTAGAAGCCACCGTTGTAGTAGTACATGTCGGGATAGCCTGTACGACTGTCGACGTCGGTGTCATCGGCCCATTTGGTGGGTTGGAGTTGAACCTCGAAGAGGATACCGGTGGTGTGACCTTTCTTTTGGGCATTAATGCGCATGGTGTTCTCAGCTACGTATTCAATGCTCTTGGGGCCATCATTGGTGGCAGCGTCGAGTTGGACGAAGTTCTCTTTTGTAGCATCAGCAAGCAGGTTGCTCATGAAGCCTGAAACGGCATCTTTGCTG
This sequence comes from uncultured Alistipes sp., assembly GCA_964505395.1. Taxonomy (GTDB): domain Bacteria; phylum Bacteroidota; class Bacteroidia; order Bacteroidales; family Muribaculaceae; genus UBA7173. The sequence goes on from CAZDIC010000126.1 coordinate 1,176, forward strand.
TAGGTGCTGGTCTTTTTGCCCGTGTTGGGGTCGATCACGTAGGGGTTGACGTCAGTGATTTTGCCTTGTGCAACGGGCATACCTGCAGCGTCATTGCCGGTGGCGGGAGTGGCGGTGAAGTCGGTGCCAATTGTGCCCACGTGACGATAGGTGTAGAACACGTTGGAGGTGTTCACCAGCTGATAGCGGAGCACGGTTGCAGAGCCAAGTTCCTTCTTGTTATCGCCTGCGGTGTTGGTGGTGTACAAGGGGAAAGTGAAGGCCTCGTCAACGAAAGCAATACGTGCATATGAACGTTCGATCTCAAAGTCGAGTTCATAGGGGTTTGCTTGGTTGTTAGCCTTGGTGGCATGAAGAACTTCATAAACTTCGCCGGTGTAGCTGCGAGCAGCCATAGGCAGGTTGCCGTTGCTGGTTTTGATGTCATCCTTGCTGAAGGTCAATTCGGAGTCCAGAAGACTGGCCGGTGAAGTGATGTCACCTTCGAAGGGGCGGTTGCAGAGAGCATACACATGATACTCATCACCAACTGTAAGGTCGCTGGGGATCTGATAGGTAACGGTTGAGTAAACCTTGCCCTTGTCGGCAGCTGCGGTTTCGCTCTGTTCGGTTGTGGTTTTGGTGGTGTTGATGAGGTTTACGCCCACTTCCAGATAGTTCTTACCTGCAATAGTTTTCAGTTTGTCGTTGGTGTCGAAGAAGTAGAGGTATACCTTGTTGATGTGGTATTCAGCCTCGGTGCCAATGCTGTAAACTTCAGAGCTTTCAGCGTCGTTGGCGCGAGAATAGTCGGTGGTGGAAGGCATACGGAAGGTCATTTGCACGTATGCGCCGGTGCCTTCACCTTGAGTGTTAGATTGCGACTCGATGGGTGAGTCTTCACTGGAGCACGCTGCGAAGCCCATGGCGAATGCAGCTAATGCGCTTAACATAAAAAATTTTTTCATGTCAGTGTGTGTTAGTTTGGAAAGTTGTTGAACAATTATTTAATAAGTAAAAAAGATTTGTCTTGCGTTATTTCTATAGGGAAATCGCGTGTTGGTGTCGTTGTTGGGGAGGGAAAAAGGTTGAATGAGTTGGGGAGGGAAAAAGTGTTTTCGGGGTGAGGCTAATTAACTTAGTCGTCGAGGGTGTTGTAGATCGTAGTGCCGGCTTCCTTGGCATCGAGAGCGGCCACGTTGGCTGCGGCTTCGCTGCATCCGGCAGCGGCAGCGGCGCTGAAGAGGCTGCGCGCGGCGGCATCGTTGCCCTTGCGCACTTCCAGAATGCCGCGGGCATTGTTGGCTTCAGCCGAAGAACCTGCGGTGAGCAAATATCGCTCGGCAGCGGCATTTTCGCCATTTTCCAGCGCGGCACATGCGGCGTTGATTTGCGCAGTGGGCTCGTCGGGGAACATTGCTGCAGCCTTATAGAGCACCTTGGTGCGCTCTGCGGGAGAGTCGGTGTAGGAATTGGCGAGGGTGAAATATTCATCCAAGCTCAGATATTGAGGATGCGTGTTGATATATTCTCGCATCTCCTGGAGGGTGAACGGTCGCACGGTGTAGCGTACCGTGTAGTCGGAGTGGCGCAACGCCGGATAGACATCAGCCAAAAGACGTTGATAATCTGACGGATAGCGTTGGCGTATAATCGATTCGCGTTTATCGGGGTCGGCCTCGCCGTTGATAATGGCGATGATGGCGGGCGCCGATGCCATGCTGCTCTCTTGCAAATACTTGGTCAAACCGTCCCAGTCTTCGGGGGTGGACTCGGTGCGGAACTTGCCGCGACTCACTCCCGAGATGGACGCAACGTAGGCTGTGAGCGCTTGTGAGCGGCCCTGTGCCAACAGCGCGTTTTGAGAGTATTTACCTTCGGGCGACGCATAGCCATGGATAGTGATTTGCTCAATGCTGATGTGGGAATCGCTGCGCACCACTTCAATGGTGTTGAGAATCTTGTTCAGCTCAATTTCATTGCTGAAATATGTGGGGCGAATCACCGTTTGGTTCACCGGAAATGCCACGTAGGCACTTCCGCTCTCTTTGCGCTCCTTGACCGCCTCAACTGCCGGCACCTTGTAGCTCACGGTCATTTCAGCCGTAACCGTTTGCGGAGTGATAGCCGCCAAGGGGTCAAGGTTTTGCAAAGATCCGGCTGTGGTCTTGCCACAACCGCACACGTCTTCCACAACATAAAATTTCGAATCGTTCATCCACTCCTCAAATGGAGCACGAGCCTTATAGGCCACCTTGCGCTCCGAGGCAGAAGATGCATTGACCACCATGGCTCCGCCGACGGTCTCCGAGCTGTTGCGCTGATAGGTGATGGCGGCATTGCGGCCGTTGATCACTATCGGAGTGAAGCGAATGGTGTCGGGAGTTTCGGCGCCGCAGAGCATCGGACGCAAAATCACACGCTGATTTTTGCCGATTTTCAGCGACTCCAAATTGATGGTCATATCCAGTCCAACCGACTTGCCGCTGCGGGTGAATCCGGCCTCCACGTTTTCGGCCTGAATCCCTTTGGGCAGTGCGCACTTGGTTTGGGCGGTAGCCGCCGCCGGAACCGTCAGCGCTGCGCAAGTCAGCATCAGTATGCTATATTTATAGTTGAGAGTTTTCATCGATAGAGTAATTGATTAATTAGAAGCTATAAATGAGAGATGTGGCAACTTTGGTGGGGCCAACGTAGTGGCGCACATCATCGTTGAGCGTTTTCTGACAACGCCCGCACAATTTATAAGGAGAGCGTGCATAACCAATACCTATCGAGGCTTCAAAGTTCCAGTGTTTCGACAGAATCCATTGATAGCCATAGGTGAGTCCGGCGCCAACATACCAGCCTTCGTAGTGGCGTCCTTTGATTTCTTGTTTGGGGAGGGTTGAAAACGGCACGTCGATGTTGCGAATGTTATATTCGCCACCAAGTAGGTGAAAACCAACAAAGTGTCCGTTGAATTTCTGACAGAACCAATATCTCACCTCCGGCTCCACGCTCCACACATGTGCGCGCTTATCGTCTGAGAAGTCCCAGGGATTCAGAGCTCCAAATACTTGGAAGGTGACCTTTTGGCTAGTGGCGAACTCAAGGCCGGCGTTGATTGTGCCTCCGGCAGCCCAACCCAGCAGGTTGGTCTTAACGGCCACATTCTGTCCAAACGCAGGGATAACGTACAGCAATAACGTTACCACAGCTATTGGGAATAGCTTTAGTCTTTTTGTCATGTCGTTGCATTTTGGTTTTGAGCTTAAGCACTCGACTGCTTTTCAGAGGGAAAGAGGGGGGTGTTTAGGTCAAAATCGTGAAGGGAAGTGTTGTTGTCTGTTGGCGCAGTTCTTCCGATCTTTTTTCTGATGGCGTATCTTATTTCTCGTAGGCTGATTGAGTAATAATATAAAAGCCGAAAAAAAATATGGAGTTTGTTGTGCGTTAGTTAGTATATTAATGTTAGTGTTGTGTCGTTGTGTTGTGTTGTTGTGTCGTGTGGTGGATTCGTTCGTGTTACAAATCTGTTGCAAAGTTATGGGCTTATTTTGTAATACGCAAATATTTTGTCAACTTTTTCGCGTTAAAAAGTCTTAATTCCGAAAATTTCATCCCACCAAAATCACCGAAATCCCCCGTCACCACGGCACTTACCCCCTCCGGTGACAACAATGTTACAACTTGAAACACCGCACGCGCCGGAATATCAAAATGCGTGAATTCCCCGGAGGGAAATTTTCGACGACTCTACGATTTTTGATACACCCCACATATATTAACGGTTAACCATAATTACTTTGAAATATGCCATAAAGTCAAAATAAATCGCTATCTTTGCGCATTATATGATATGTTAAGCTATGGCAAAGAATACGATGG
>CAZDIC010000127.1:0-4994 GCA_964505395.1 uncultured Alistipes sp.
CCCCATAAAACAAACATTCATCGTTAATTAGATTTTATCGAACCACCTCGGTTCGTAATTATTGCAATAATTTACACGCAAATTTACAAAAAATGTGCACACCCCGCAACCTGCACCGCAATTTTGTTGCCGAGAGAACAGCATAAGCCCCCGAGAGCCGATGCTCACGAGGGCTTATCTACATGCGCCACTTGGCGCTATCACATTTTCTTTTAGCCTACTTTACATAGATTTTTGACACCTTGGCGCCCTGTTTGCGGAGGTAGATGCCATTGGCCGGATTGGCCACGCGCACACCCTGAAGGTTGTAATATTCCACAGGTGCAGCTGCGTCAACGCCATCGGCAATAACATTCTCCACTCCGGTTGGAATGTGGAGCGCTACCGACATAGTTTTACTTACAGCTCCGGTGGTAGTGTTTTGAGCGTAATATTCAAGGATTTGGCCATCGCTAACAACAACCGATTCTGCGTCTAATTTCGCAAAAGCAACACCTTCAGCATCGCCGGTTACAGCCTGAACCGAATTAATTACACGATAATAAACATCGCAACCGTCAGGATTAGTGAAGTAAACGGTCAGTGAACCGCTGGGGTCCATCTGCGCATAAGAGGTCATATCCTCGGTGAATTGCACTTGTTCACCATCCTTGATCACGTATGCGGTGGGGATGGCAGGGGTGTCGGCAAGAACCAAATCCTTACCACTAACCACCAGCTGTTTGCCATCAAAGCCTGTGCCCAGAGCGAAGTATTCCTTAGCAGTGCTACCTTGCACCATCGTTGCCTGTGTACGCGTTTCCCCTGAAACGTTATTAATGGTGATAAGACCTCCGGTAACATCCGATGCCTTGAAGAATTTCTCCTTACCCACATTTATTGAGATTGTGTTGCTCCCGGAAAATGTAACATAGTCATTAGCATCGGTTGAATTAATTGCGCCGTTATTAAATGAACAGTTCTCCTCTGTAACACCACCAATCACTTTTACGAATCGGCGTGCATTTACAGCATAATTAACGCCTGAGAAATTAACAAACTTCACATTGCTGAGGGTGATCGTAGTAGAACCACTTAAATTTGCAGCCTCAATGGCTGCATTAGTTACTCCACTACCATCAATTGTCAAATTTTCGAAGGTCAAAATCGAACCATAGTCCCCACTCTTAGCAGCGCGGAACATCAATTGGTTTTTGTTTCCACTGCGGCTGATAGCGATGCCCTCGCCTTCACCTTTAAGAGTAATGGTTCTGCCGCCACCTTCCAAACGTCCGCCACTAATGCTTTGACTCTCTTTCAGCGTAATAACAGCCTCACTGCCGGCGTCAGGCAAAAGGGCCCATACATCCTCCAATGATGAGTAATAGTTTTCGTCAACCCACTGCACTGTGCTCTCGCCGCTGTCGTCGGTTGTGGTTACTTTACGGCTGAGAACAATCGGAGCAAGGTCGTCCTGCTCGGCATCGCCATCGTCATACCAGTTGGTTGCAGCCGTAAGTTCATCGAGCGATGAGAATGCACGAATCCAGTCAACAGTGTACTCATAAGGCTCAGATGTGCAATCAGCGATGGTGAAGTGGTAGCGCACAAGTGTTGGAGTTAAATACTCACCGGTCTCATTACCATCTTCACCAGTTGCTTTTTTATACACACTCGACAAATTCCAATAATAAATCTTATTGCCTTTGTAGGTCGTGAGATTTCCGGTGGGAGTCCAATTTGACTTTGTAGAAATATTTTCTCCGAGCCATTCCAATTTCAGAGAACCGGCCGGCTTGTCACCAATAAACTTAATTGCAATGTATTGGTTTTCCAACGGGTCTATCGTCTGCTTAGAATCGGGGTTACTTTTTCTATTATACCATATATCAGCACGATATGAATTATTCTCAAGTTGGACCATTGTCACATGCATGTGACCATCGGCATACGATACATACTGAGATGCGTCAAGCGCTTTGGTAGTATTATCATAGAACTCAATGCCTGACACCGACTGGTTATCAGAGTAGGTAATGTTCACCGGACTTTCAGCCCGCGCTGTAACAGCAACGGAGCCAACGAACAGCCCGAGAGCAATAAGGTAAAACTTTTTCATTTTTGTAACAGATTCTATGTTATTAAATTTGAGATTATTTTTCTATCTTTTTATTCGGATAGCTCTCCCCCACCACTCAATTTCACACTGCAATTTTCCACTGCAATTTTCTAAAACGAAGCGACACCCTCGCTACTAAAGGGCATGAGGGTGTCGCCTTAGCAAATGGAGCAGATTATGCTCGCTAAAAAGTTTGTTTATTTCACGTATTCTTTAACGGCTTTGTTGCCACGAACCACGATGTAGAGACCATGAGCGGGATTAGCCACGCGCACACCCTGGAGGTTGTAGTAAACCGGAGCGAGGACGTTAGCATCGGCCTCAGCCACGGTGATTTCACTGTAAGTGGGGTCGCTATACCATACCACGTTGCCATTGTCGGCCTTGATGTTGACACCGTTCATGCCTGAGTGGAAGAAGGCCACATCTTCGGTGCCACGCACGGCAATTGCACCGGCGTCGAGGTCGCGAGCGGGGTCGCAGTAAAGGTCAATAACATGACTGCCGCTAAGGTTTGCTGCAGCAACAGAGTAAGTTCCTTCGAGGTAAACGCTGATTGAGTTGTCGCCCGACACCGACAGCGAGTTGGTGCCGCAGAAGAATTGACCGCGACCTTCAATAACCGAGCAGTTTTCGGCAATCACATTTTCAACATTCACATGGCCGCTGCTCTTCATGGCAACCAGGCCCTGATTGTGAGTGGTAACGCAGTTGCGGAAAGTAACGTTTTGAAATTCAACCGTACCGCCGTTTGAGGCTTCGAAGAACGCTGTTGAGGCTTCAACGTTTTGACCGTTGATGATAAGGCCAACAAATGTCAAAGTGCCTGTAACCTTGTTGCCTGCAGCATCAGTGCCATTGTTGATAAGGAACATCAACGAGTTGCTGAACTTTTCACCACGGAGAATCTGCACACCTTCGGCACCGGCCTTGAGAGTTACATGACGGTCGCCAACGCCAATGCGGCTTGTTACGGTTTGGTCCTCATTGATGGTGAGCACATCACCGTCGAGAGCTGCGCTGATAGCATCGGCCAATGCGGTGTAGCCGGTGCCGGTGGTTTCATTAACCACGGGAGCAGCCTTTACGTTAGCCTCATCGGCATCGTTGTCGCCATCATCCTTCCAATCTTTGTCAGCTTCGAGAGCTTCCACACTGGCATAAGTGCTAATCCAATCAACCACATAGCTGTGAGGCTCATCGGTGTTGTCGGCAAGCTTGATGTTGAGCTTGGTAACCACAACATCACCGGTGTACTCCGGTGAACGAGTGAGGTCGTAATAATAGATGGTGTTGCCCGAAGTGGTCACAACCGAACCTTGGGGTGAGTTTTTCCATGCGTCTTTGCCATCGCTGTTTTTCAACCATGAACCGTTATTGTCCATTTCGAGGGTCATGTTGCCCTGCGGACGAGTGCCGATAAACTTAATGGCCAAAATCTTGTTGTTTGAGGCGTCGATGGTGTAACCGTCGGTATCACCCTTCTTGTAGCTGATATCGGCACGATATTTACCATCGGTACCGGGCATCTCCACTGCCATATGGCCGGCGGTGTATGTAACTGCTGCATCGTTGCCCACAGTCCAGCAACTGTTTTCACTGCCGAAAGTGTGTTGCAATCCGGCAGCTTGAGCACCAAGCACACACAATGCCGATGCCATCAAAACGTAAAGTTTTTTCATACTATCGAAATTTTTATGTTATTAGTTTCAGATTCGTTCATAATCCTCATCCGTCATCCTTCAGATTCTTCCGTCATCCTTTGGAACAGCGCCATTCCTCAGAATATTCACCATCCTTTGGAACAGCGTCATCCATCAGATTCTTCCGTCATCCTTTGGAATCGCCGTCATCCATCAAATTTGTTCATCATCCGTCAGACGTGTTCATAGTCGCTTGACGCTCTACACCGTCGTCAATCGTGGCAGATTTATGGTCTTCCATCTCTTTATTCGCACATTTTCACCTCCACACTCAATTGCCTCTCACTTTTTTTGCGCACCGTTGAAAAGATAAGCCGAGCGCTCCATGCGTTTGGTTCGGAATTATGTCAAGCTAATTTCGTTTGATTAAATAACTAATTTCGTCTTTCGAGTCATGGCTTGCAGCCTCGTCTGTATCTGAAAGTCTTGGTAAGCCCGATGACTTTACGACAGCAGAGCATACCAAGCTAAAATGGGTCAATGTAAAAAGTCGGTTGTTAAATTCCATATTGCCACCAATTGATAAATGGAAGAAGTATAGCAGTCGGTGCCGTATGAGCTTTGGAAGTCCTCGGGGTTGGGTGTGCCGACAGGAGAAGTCTAAGGGGTGGGGCGTGCCGATAGGACACGCCCAACCCCTAAGACCACCTCGGTTGGTAATCGCTGAAACCAAGACCACTCTGCGTGTATATTCTTTTTGTACTCGGTTCTTTAACATTTCAACCGGGTTTTGCTACTGACCCCTTTTTACATTGACCCGGACTTGAGGGGGTTGTGTTCCGATTGTGTTCCGGTAAAAAGCGGTAAATGGGCCTAACTCGCTGAGTCAGGCCCATTTACCGAAAGAATGTCGGGGTGACAGGAGCGGTTTAACAGTTTGAGAGAGCAATTCTACTTTTTATGAATTTTATTACATGATTTGAGAAGTATCAATAATTGATATTACCGAATCCTCAAGCAATATCATGAAGATTACCTTGAAGCAATGGCATGAAGATTACCTTGAAGCAATATCATGAAGATTACCTTGAAGCAATGGCATGAAGATTGCCTTGAAGCAATAGCATGAAGATTGCCTTGGAGCAATAGCAGGAAGATTGCCTTGGAGCAATAGCAGGAAGATTGCCTTGAAGCAATGGCAGGAAGATTGCCTTGGAGCAATAGCAGGAAGATTGCCTTGGAGCAATAGCAGG
>CAZDIC010000128.1:0-4965 GCA_964505395.1 uncultured Alistipes sp.
GGTCGCTTCGCTCCCTCTGTGCCCGGTTAACCATAATAAAATCCTTCGGATTTTTTATACACTCTCGCCCGCGCCGACACATTCGCCGCGAAAAAATAATTCAGCCCACCCGCCGGGTGGGCTGAACTTTTGTGGTGGAGGAGCGTTATTAGAGTAGAATCGCAATTATCTATCCATCTCCGGCAGAAGTCGAGCCTAAAGCCACGCACCCAGGCGGCCGCTGCAAGGTTCAGAGATCATTAATCTTCTCTGCATTCCGTGAAAGTCGCCCGTTGATGATTGAATAGGTTTGGTGGAGTAACGTCTGAAATTGACGTTTTGATGTTAAGGCGAGGCTGCCGGCGTGTGTGCGCCATATTCCCCGACTGCTGCCGTTGAGCACGAGAAAAAATTCCGGTTTTATTAAACAAGAAAGAAACCCACTGAAGTCGGATTGCCGACTGCAGTGGGTTTCCCTTATAGTGGTTTCTTAGAATTGTTTCTCTTTAAGAGGCAATTACTTAGATTGGATGGTTACGCAACGATCGAGGTTGATGTTTTCCTTGCCATCGAAACGGTTACCAGAGTTGGTGGTAACGTTGAGTTGGCTTTCGTTGGCACCGGCGTTAACCAGAACGTTCTTAACGTTGTTGGCGCGCTTTTCGCGGAGGCGTTGGTTAACGGCGTCAGAACCGCTGTAGTTATCAGCCCAACCGCAAACGTCGTAGGTGGTGTTGCTGTTGGCGTTGATTTGAGAAGCAACAGAGCTCAGGACCTTGCGGTCGATGCTGCTAACAGTTGCAGAACCAACGGGGAAGTAAACGGTTGCAAGGGGAGCGTCGCAAGCTGCAGCTTCAACAGGAGCAGCGGTGGGGCGACGGAGGCATTCGTCGAGCTTGCGCTGAGTGTCGGCGAGACGAGCTTCAGCTTCAGCAAGGCGAGCACGGATGGGATCGCAGTCCTCAACAACGGGGCAAACGGGAACGATAGGAGCGGTCCAGGTGCGGTTGTTGAAGAGATAAGTAACGCTCAACAGTGCAGAAGCATCTTGGCTGATTGAGTTGAAGGGGATGTTGCCTTCCTTCGAAGCGGTGATAGCGGTGTAACGCAGGTCGAGGGCGATAGCCACTTGCTTGCTTACGTTGAAGCTATTGATGATACCGGCACGGAGTGCGAGCGAAGTATCGAAGTGTGAATCGATGTCACCGTTGGTGTCCTGGTGCATGCCACCATAAACCACGCCGCCACCGTAAACCATGAAGTTGTAAACACGGTTGGGCTTGTAGCCACACCACCAGTTGGTGATGTTCAAGATACCGTCGATGTTAACGCCGAGGTTGAACACCTTGGTCTTAGCATATTGATCGTGGTATTTGATGTTGCCGTTTTCGTCGTAAACGAGACCGTAAGCGTCAGTGCCGTTGCTTACGCCTTTGCAGCCCATGTAGGTGATGCCGATACGAGTGCCGATGATGGGTGAGAACCACTTACCAACTTCGATGCCGAATGAGGGAGCAAAACGGTCGCTCCATTTCAGAGCAGCGTCGGTTTTTGAGAACTGGAAGTTCACGCCACCTTCAGCAGAAATGAACCAGTTGTCTTTGAAACGATTGAAGGTGTAGCCTTGCGAGGGATCTTCCACGTAAGTAACCTCCTTGGTGCTTTGTGCGAAAGCTGAGGAAGATACCAGAGCTGCACAAGCGAGAGCTAAGAGTGCACTTTTCTTCATAATGGTTTATGAGTTAGTGAATTAAATTGATAAAATTAGCTTGTGTAGATAAAAATGCAGAGTTTTACGAGTGCTAAGTTACGACATTTTTTTCATATTGATGCAAAAAGTTGCAAAAAAAATGCAATTTTGTGCATTTTTAGTATTCGCGGGGTCCGAAAATGTCGGTTCCGATGCGCACGTGGGTGGCTCCGTGCTGCACTGCTAAGGGCCAATCGTGGCTCATTCCCATGCTCAGCGAAGTGGCTGATGGAATGATTGTTTGCAGCTCGGCACCCACCTTGGCAATGGCGGCAAAGTCGCTGTTGATGCGCTCTGCATTGTCGGTGTTTGTGGCCATGCCCATCACACCTAAAATGTTAACGGACGGATATTGCACGGCTATGCGGCGGGCCACGTCGAGAAGTTCCTCGGGGGTGAATCCGGTTTTGGTTTCTTCAGCGGCCACGTGGACTTGCAAAAACGCATTGATTGTGCGCCCCAGGCGAGCGGCTTCGGCGTTTACGGCTTCGAGCAGATGCTCGGAGTCGATGCTTTCAATGACGCTGACCACCGGCATGATGCGGCGCACCTTGTTGGTTTGCAGATGGCCTATGAAGTGCCATTCCACGTCGGCCGGCAGTTCGGCGGCTTTGCGCACCAGCTCGTCGGCTCGGCTTTCGCCAAACACGCGCTGGCCCGCAGCATAAGCTTCCATCACTGCCTGAGCGGGATGGAATTTGCTCACTGCCACCAACTGCACCCCGGCGGGGAGCTTGGCCAGCAGGTTAGTTATTTTCAGGCTGACTTCCTGCATCGAGTTTTGCGTTATACACGTCGAGAATCGGGGTTTCCGAGATGCTCACAATGTCAAAGTCGGCCATGGTGCCCTTCATGCCTTCTATGAAGTTATCATATGCGTGCTTGAAGTCGCTGCCGGCCACCAAGATGGTGCTGACGGCGCGCTTTTCAACTGCGGTTTTCTCGTCGACTGTGATAAAGGCCACCTTCACAAGATACCATTTGTCGGCAGTGTCGTCGCGGAAGATTTCGCTGATTTTGGTGCGCTTCACCGATGCGATGTTCATCTCACCGCTCACAAAGGGGCTCACCTCCTCGGTGACGCGCGCTTCGGCTTCGGTGAAGCTCAGTGCGTCGACCATGAAAGTGTCGGTCACTTTTTTCTGCACTCCGTTTTCTACGATCTTGTGGTAGGTCACTTTTGATTCGAACCAGTTTGCCATAGTTGCTAATATATAATATAATGTGTGTAGTGTAGTTTTTTTATTGGTTTTTGAGGAGCAAAGTTACGCATTTTTCCTGAAACTCGACGCTACGAGTTTCAGAAAAAAAACACCGGGTGCGTCATTGACACATGAGGCATCCCGGTGCGTGATCAATCCTAAAAAATCACTGTATTGCTAATAATGGAGTTCTAAGTGATTGGCTGAACCCGATAATGTGTATTTGCCATACGAATCATCATCACGGAACAAGTTCAACTCTGGAATTGATTCGATGCAAAGTTACTGCGGTTTTGTCACACGGACATAAAAAAAGTGTTGAAGATAGTTCAACACTTTGTGGCATATTATCCTACACTCTAAGCTTTTGGTTTCCGTGATGCTGTTCGGTGGCCGATGTGGGCGCGGCATCGTCGGCAAAGAGCGTATCGTCATCTTCGGCGCCTTCTTCGGAGGGCAGTGCCAGCGATAGGTCGGCAAAAAAGTCATGATTGAGAATCTGTGAGAGTCGCCGCAACAATCCGGTGTCAATATCATGGCGTTGGAAAATGTTGTAAACGTTGGTTCGGTCGGTGTGGAGGCGAGCGGCGAGCCATCCGGCTGAACATTGTCGGGGTTGAGCGTCATAAACTTGACGAATTCGTTGACCGATGTGCATTTGGTAAATAGATAATTGTGAGGGTACTTATAAATAATGTTAGAGGTGATGTTATCACAAAATTACCAATTTCATTTGAGATATGCAAGCATTCGCCCCGGAAATCAGAAAAAAGCCGAGAGGCTTTAATTATTGCAATCGCAATTTATCGTAAATTGTCGCGAATTGCGATATCCGCATCAAATGTGGTTCCGGGCTAATGCTATGAGCTCACCATGTTTCGCCTAAACCGATTTTATCTGCGAAGTCAGCGGTGCTATTTCTCAACTTGCTGATTATCCAATAGTTTTATTTGCAAAATAAATTCCACAGGCTCAAATTCGGCTCATGAATGCAGTGGAAAGTCAAAAACCTGTCGGTGGTTTCTGTTCAAAAAAACCGATTTGTGAACATCAATTCAGCAAAGCACCCCCGCCGATGAGCGAGGGTGCGAGCCAAGACCCAAAAGTCGAAGGTGTTAATTAATCAGACAAAATGAGCTTGACATAATTCAGCGCCGAATGAATGGAGTGCTCGGCTAATTTTTTCAACGGTGCGAGGTGATGGATTACGATGTCCGGTGATGTAGTGAGAGAGCTGACCTTGAGCTACACCGGTAATGCGAGACAATCCTGCGAGAGTGAGTTTGCCGCTGTAAAAAGCCAGGAAGGAAGCGGTATCATAAGAGAACTCAAACTCAAGCTCTGCTATTTCTTCGGGGAAGTCCACGCGAAAAGCATCAACAACAGCTAAAAAATCGTCGTGAGCTTCTTTGGCTGATGCGCCCTCTCCAATTGCATTAAAATGGAGATTATTGTCATCGGGCATATATGCGCTATAAAAGCCATCCTTAGCGCGTTCGATAAATACTCTTACTGTTCTCATATCTTTTATTGTTTTAGAGAGAGGGGCCGGGGTTTCAGCCCCTCTCAGTGTTTTTAATTTTTCTTATCAAGACCTGCAGTCTTGAGAATTGATTTTAGAGTTCCCGGGGCTACTTCGTGAGAGCCGTGGTTGCTCGTTGTAAACTTCTCGCCGGTTTTAGGGTTCAACCATTGAGGGTGTCCCGCTCGCTGGTCTCCTAATAGTATCATTCCGGCTTTTCGGAGGATTTTGTGGAGTTCGTTGTACTTCATTTTTGTATCTGATTAATTAACGATACAAAGTTAATGATATTAATTTTAATATCAAAATATTTCAATGAAAAATTTATTGGGATGCGATTTTTTTGAGAGGCTTGAATTGTGGTTCCCGGCACAGAGGGAGCGAAGCGACCATGTGCCGGGTACATGAGCCGACCTTTTGTGTGCCGAAGGTGCACATGATGATGCCCTCTTAGGAACTGTATCAAAATAGGCAAATTCCCTACATGTGAGGCCGATGCGTCAAACGCTAAA
>CAZDIC010000129.1:0-4960 GCA_964505395.1 uncultured Alistipes sp.
GTGTAGTCGTTTGAACCGATAGCGTGAATCAAAGCACCGGCGCAAAGGAACAACAGAGCTTTAAACATGGCGTGAGTGAACAAGTGGAACATAGAAGCCATGTAGCCGAGGCCGTGGTGGAATTCGGGACGAGCAACGCCCAGCGAAACCATCATGAAAGCAATCTGAGAAATGGTTGAGAACGCGAGCACGCGTTTGATATCAATTTGTGTGCAAGCCACAATTGCTGCATAAAGTGCAGTCAATGCGCCAACAACAACAACGATGTCGAGAGCGGCCTCCTCCATAAGATAGAGGGGGAACAAGCGAGCTACCAAGTAAACACCGGCAACAACCATAGTTGCAGCGTGGATGAGGGCTGACACGGGGGTCGGGCCTTCCATTGCATCGGGCAACCAAATGTGTAACGGCATCATTGCCGATTTACCCATACCGCCCATGAAGATGAGTACCAACGCCCATGTGAGCACCGAAGCGCCCATGAACATCGGAGCTGCACTGTTTTCAATCAAGCCACGGATGCCTTCAGCTGTTGCACCATTGATTTGGTAAACGTTTGAGGCAACTTCGGTTGAAGTGAAGTCGGTGAAGTTGAATGTTCCGGTGTAGTAGCTCAGAATCAAGATACCGATCAAGAAACCGAGGTCGGCGAAACGGGTTACGATAAATGCTTTCTTCGATGCTGACACTGCAGAGGGCTTTGTGTAGTAGAAGCCGATGAGCAGGTAAGATGAAGCACCCACAAGTTCCCAGAAGATGTACATCTGGAAGATGTTGGTTGCAACAACCAAACCGAGCATTGAGAAGCTGAAGAGCGACAAGAAAGCGTAGAAACGTTGGAAACCGACTTCATACACTCCGTGGTGGTCACGCATATAGCCATTGCTATAAAGGTGAACCATAAACGAAATGGTGGTGATAACCACGAGCAACAAGGCTGAAATCGGGTCGAGCAGGAAGCCCAAACGAATTACCAAGTTATCTGTGAACGACAGCCAATCCACATTGAAGATGATTGATTGCAGACGCACGTGAGAATCGGCATCAACAAACGCGGGATTGCCTGAGAAGAAATAAGTAAATGCTGTGATATAGGCAAGCACCATAGTGACGCCCATACCTGCTGTGCCTAAAACACCCGCAAGCGGCTGCTTCATCTTATGGCCACACAAGCCGAGGAGCAAGAACATTGCCAACGGCAAGGCTAAGATAATAATAGGTATTACTGGTTCCATAATGGTGCTATTAATGTTTCATTTTGTTAACGTCTTCCACATCGATTTTTTCCGAAACACGGAACACATTGATGATAATCGCTATGGCAAGAGCGGTTTCCGCTGCTGCAATACCGATTGCGAACAACGAGAAAAACATTCCTTCGAGTTCTCCGGGGAAGAGAAAACGGTTGAACACCGTGAAATTGATGTCGACCGAGTTGAGCATGAGCTCAAGCGAAATGAGCATTGCAATCATGTTGCGACGGGTCAAGAAACCGTACACGCCGCAGCAAAACATAATCAAGCTCGGTATCAGGTAATATAACACTGTTAATTCCATTACTGTAGCTTAGTTTTAACGTTTGCGGGCAATAACGATGCCGCCGATGATACATGCAATTAACAACACACTAAATGCTTCAAACGGGAGCAGATACTCACCATGACCGGTGCCCAGCAGTTTCAAACCGATTTCCTCGATGAGAGGATTTTCACCGGTGGCTGTGGCAGTCAGGAATTGAGTATCACACAGAGCGTGATTGATGAGCGAGTAGCCTGAAACGATAAGCAAGGCCAAAGCACCAATCATCCCTAAAAAGCGCTTTTTTGAAGCGAGTTTTGCGCTGTTGTCGCCCGGGTGGCTCGTCAAGAGAATCGAGAACACGAACAACACCACGATACCTCCTGCATAAACCGCAATCTGCACGGCGCCGAGGAACTCATAGTCGAGTTGGAAATAGAGAGCGGCAGTGGCAAAGAGCGAGAACAGCAGATAGGTGGCAGCGCGCAGAATCTTGCGCGTGGTAACAGCAAGCACAGAGCACCCGATGAGCGCCAATGCTATCACCACATACACGATGATACTTCCTACTGATGATTCCATATAATTTTTTTGTTTTTATTTTCCTTTATTTTGCAGTGTCGGCGTTACCGGCGGCTTTAGCGGCTTCACGCTCGGCTTTGAGCTTGGCAGCCTTCTCTAATGCAGCCTTAATTTTAGCCTCTTTTTCGGGGTCACCACCGGCAGCGGCAAGGGCTTTAGCCACTTTGTCGTCGACTGCGGGAGCAGCAGGAGCGGCCTTCTCGGCGGCAGGTGCAGATGCTTCGGCAGCAGCTTTCTTGGCAGCGGCGGCAGCTTTGGCAGCCTCAATCTTGGCTTGTTTTTCAGCCTCGAGTTTTGCTATCTGTTCCGGAGTGGGTTTGGGTTCGGGTTTCTCCGGCAAATAATTCAACTGTTGCACAAGTTTTGAGCGAGTGAACACGGCTTGCTCGAAATCGTTGCTGAAGTGCAATGCATTTGTCGGGCAAGATGTTACACACAATTGGCAGAACGTGCAGCTACCCAAGTCGTAGATATACTTATCGAGCTTTTTCTTTTTCTTACCGTCCCAGGTGTCAACCATTTTCGACTCTACGGTGATGGTGCCGTTCGGACAGTTACGTTCACAGGTGCCGCAAGCGATGCAGCGATGATTGCCCTCCGCATCGTAAATCAACTCAAGCTTAGCGCGGAAACGCTCTGCAGCAAAAGCCTTTTTTTCGCGGTCTTCGGGGTATCTTTCAGTAATCTTAGGGGTAACAAATTCCTTGCCGGTGACTTCGAGGCCTTGAATAAGGCTTACTACACCTTTCCCTAAGGATGAAAAATAATCTTTTACACTACCCATTTTTCTTTATTCTGTATTCTATATTTATTTCTATTTAACCTGGCCACCAAGGATATCGAGCAACTCGGTGGTGATGGCTTGCTGACGCAGTTTGTTGTATTCCAAGTGCAACTGGTCATAGAGTTTCTTAGCGTTATCGTTGGCGCTCTGCATCGCCATAACACGTGCGGCCGATTCACTGGCACGATTCTCAGTGAACACATCCTGCACAACCGACAAGAGGTACATGGGAAGAATGTGAGTGAAAATCTTGTCGGCCGAGGGCTCGAATATGTACGGACGACCGGTAGCCTTAGCGGCTGTGTCGGCAAACGACTCGTTGGTAACCGGGAGCAGTTCGGTCATCTCCAAACGCTGACGGCTTACGCTCTTGAACGACATATAGACCATGTCAACACGGTCATACTGCCCTGCCAAGAAAGCATCACGCAACTGCCAAGTGAAATCTTTCACAACCTTATCACCGCTCTTTGAGTCAACACCCTCGGGAATGGTTACCGTCACGTTGTGTTGCTCAAGCTTCTTCACCGCTTTCGCGATTTTAGAGCCGATAGGAATTATGTCAATCACAACATCGCTACCCAACTGCTCACGGTAAAGAGCAATTTGCTGCTTCAGTTGCTTGAAGATATTCACATTGTAGGCACCACAAAGGCCATCGTCGGAACCCCAAACAGCCACAGCCATTTTTTCAACCTGTCGCGCCGACATCAATGGCGATGAGAATGCGGCATCGGAGCTAATCAAATTGGCTATAATCGTCTCGATCTGATCGCGATACGGGCGCAGCTGCTTCAAAGCCGCTTCAGCCTTGTGCATCTTTGCCGACGAAATCATCTTCATGGCGCCGGTAATCTTCTCCGACGACGCCACTGAGCCGATACGTCCTTTTAATTCTCTTAATGTTGCCATTATTAACGCTTATCGTTTTATTGAATCTTCTCTTATTTATAACGTGCTGCGATTTCACCGGCTGCCGAAGTGAGTTTCTCTGTGCACTCATCGGTCAACTTGCCTGATGCAATAACATCGAGCACTTCCTTCTGGTAGCGAGCGTGGAGCAGTTGCAACAAATTCTCCTGGAATTCGGCGACCTTGTCAACAGGCACATCGCTCAACAGACCATGCACACCGCAGAAAATCACTGCAACCTCATCGGCTACATCCCACGGTTTGTACTGGGGCTGAATCAAAAGGCGTTCGTTCTTACGACCACGGTCGATAACACGAGCTGTTACGGGGTCGATATCGCCACCGAACTTGGTGAATGACTCGAGCTCACGGAATTGAGCTTGGTCAATCTTCAGTGTACCGGCCACCTTCTTCATTGACTTAATCTGAGCGTTACCACCAACACGCGACACTGAAATACCCACGTTAATAGCCGGGCGAATACCACGGTTAAACAACGCTGTTTCAAGGTAAATCTGACCGTCGGTAATTGAGATAACGTTTGTGGGGATGTAAGCCGAAACGTCGCCTGCTTGAGTTTCGATGATAGGCAGCGCGGTGAGTGAACCACCACCCTTCACCATCGGTTTCAACACTGCGGGAAGGTCGTTCATGCTCGAAGCAACCTCGTGGTTGTCGATAATCTTTGCAGCACGCTCCAACAAACGCGAGTGGAGGTAGAAGATATCACCTGGATATGCTTCACGACCTGACGGGCGTTTCAAAATCAATGAAATTTCACGATATGCAACAGCCTGCTTCGAAAGGTCATCATAGACAATCAACGCGTCGCGACCGGTGTCGCGGATAAATTCGCCGATAGCAACGCCGGCAAACGGTGAATAGTAACGCATTGCGGCCGAGTCAGACGCAGTAGCGGCAACTACGCAAGTGTAGTCCATAGCGCCATGCTGACGCAATGTTTCCACCAAAGCTGCCACAGATGAAGCCTTCTGCCCTATCGCAACATATATGCAATAAACAGGTTTGCCCTGCTCATAATTCTTTCGCTGGTTGATAATCGTGTCAATCGCGATGGCGGTTTTACCAATCTGACGGTCACCGATGATAAGCTCACGCTGACCGCGACCGATGGGCACCATGGCATCAACTGCCTTGATACCG
>CAZDIC010000130.1:0-4952 GCA_964505395.1 uncultured Alistipes sp.
ATGAAAAGTCCCGATGACACTCCGTGTCACCGGGACTTTTTGCATTTATACCCAATCAAGAACCGAGAACTGAGAATCAAGAACTGAGAACTGAGAACTGAGAGCAGCGCACCAAGAACCGAGCGCCAAGAATCAAGGGCTGAGAGGGCTGAGACTACTGAGACTACTGAGACTACTGGGAGCACTGGGAGCTCTGAGAGCCCTATTAGGCTAATAAGGCTGTTTTGAGAGTAGAGTTAAATAAGGTTAAATTTATTGATTGCGGTTGATTTCTTATTATATTTGCATTGAAAAATAGCCGAATACGGTTTGATATGAATGCAAAGGAGTGAATAAAAAGCAAAATATTAACCGTTAAAAGCGTTAAAAAGGCCCTAAGAGCGTTGTAGATAGCCTTCGAGTGTATATGCCCATTAAATATGGTGAATTTATACATCATGAGAATCAAACTTGATTTCGCGTTGACAAATTTGCAACGGTGGCGAATGCGGGGTCGCCACAGCGGAAGTTGTGCAAAGCTGTGGTAAAAGTTATTGACTGGATGATGCCGAATGGCACGACATAATAAAGAATAGCGATAAAGACATGTATATAGATTTGAATTTGCTGACAAAACTTATAGGTTGTGACCAGTGATGGTGACAGCCATATAAACTTTGGATTTGGTTGAAATAAAAAATTTATATTTGCAGTGAAAATGGGAACCGTCGGGATGACGCCTACCTATTTGCCCGGCCGGGTGGAGTTCGCTCCTCACGGCCGGGATTTTTTTGCCTAATTATAAAAAGAGAGTTAGTTGTAAGGTTTAATTTTTGGATATGTATCGGAAGGGATATGCAGAAAAATTAGTAATTTTGCAATGATGGAAAAGAATGAATGGACCGGGGGTGAAGGTGCATCCTCAAAGAAGATAAAGAATCTGTATGCTCAGGGTGCCGACGATGGTTTGTGGATGGGTCTTTACCTTTCTGCAATGTTTTTGTCGGTGGCATTTTCATTGAAAGTTGCCGTGTTGAATCTTGTGGCGTTGCTGTTGTTTGTCGGTATTCCGGGGTTGACCTATTTCTTTCTCCGAAGAGCGTATCGCCACGGTGGCCTCGGCATGAAACGTTTGTCGGCGCTGTGGATGCAGGGCATAACCATGTTCGCGTGTGCTGCGATTATTCTCGGTGCTGTGAGCTATGTGTATATGCGCTGGATTGAGCCGCATTTTATCCTCAATGTGTGTAAATATGGAATAGATTATTACACATCGTTACACACTGAGGAGACCGAAAAGTTGGCCGAGAGCCTGCAGCAGATTATCGATAATGGTGCTTTGCCGCAAGTGTCGACACTTGTGATGGCATGGATGTGGCTGACTGTGTTTGGCGGGTCGTTGCTGTCGCTGGTGGTGGCTATGTTGCTGCGTATGTTAAAAGTGGAGAAATAATCGTGGTAGGGCTTGGGGTTTAATAACGACAAAATGGATATATCAGTAATAGTGCCTCTGTTTAATGAGGCAGAATCGCTACCTGAACTTCAGGCGTGGATTGACAGGGTAATGACTGCCAACGGGTTTTCGTATGAGGTAATCTATGTGAATGATGGCTCTACCGATAACTCTTGGGCGGTTATTGAGCAACTCGCAGCGCAAAACAGTGCGGTTAGAGGCGTTTGTTTCCGAAGAAACTATGGTAAGTCGCCGGCACTGAACACCGGTTTTTTGCGCGCTCAGGGCGATGTGGTTATCACCATGGACGCCGACCTGCAGGATTCGCCCGATGAGATTCCGGAACTTTACCGCATGATTACCGTGGATGGCTACGACTTGGTGAGCGGCTGGAAGCAAAAACGCTATGATCCGCTGTCGAAAACCATTCCTACAAAGCTGTTTAATGCCACTGCACGCAAGGTGAGTGGTATAAAAAATTTGCACGATTTTAATTGCGGTTTGAAGGCTTACAAAAAGAAGGTCGTTAAGCATATCGAGGTTTACGGCGATATGCACCGCTATATACCATATCTGGCCAAGAATGCCGGATTCACGAAGATTGGTGAAAAGGTTGTGCACCACCAGGCCCGCAAATATGGCAAAACAAAATTTGGCCTCGACCGCTTCGTAAACGGTTACCTTGATTTGGCCACGCTGTGGTTTACCAACAAGTTCGGTGTGAAACCAATGCACTTTTTCGGTTTGCTCGGTTCGCTGATGTTCCTTCTTGGCTTCATCGCAGTGATAATGGTGGGTGTGATGAAACTTTACACCATGCACACCGGCGGTCACTACACCTTGGTGACCAACTCGCCATATTTCTACATTGCGTTGACAATGATGATTTTAGGCACGCAACTGTTCTTGACCGGTTTTGTTGGAGAATTGGTTGTGAGAAATTCGCAAGGTCGTAATCACTACGAGATTGAGGAGGAGATTGGTGGCACCAATGCATAACGGAAATAAAAAAGATTTTAAGGTGAAACAATCCGAGCGACATATTGCAAGCTTGCGCACGCTGTTTGGCGTGGGTGCTATTGCTGTGTGTGGTGCCATATATGGCACATTCTTCTCGGGATGTAGCACCCAAAGTTGCCTCGACAATCGTAGTGCGGTGCCCACTATGGGCTTCTACTCCTCATCAACACAGACGCAAGTGACACTCAGTCACATTGAACTCGGTGGCATTGGTGCGCCCAACGATTCACTCCTGGTGGCCGATGGCGAGAGCTGTTCAAGTGTGACATTGCTATTCCGTGCCGACTATGGAGAAACCTCATTCCGTATACACTACAATTACAGCGGTTTGGAGAGTACGGCTCTTGACGATATAATTACATTTTACTATACGTCGCAACCTTATTTTGCATCTGAGGAGTGTGGCGCCTACTATCGCTACCGTATCACGAAGGTCGACTACACGCGTCATCTGATTGACTCGCTTGTGGTGACCGATTCGTTGATTACAAACGTGGATTTGGAGCGCATTAAGGTGTATTTCCGCACGGCTACCATAGAGGATAGTGTAGCCGCCGGCAGTGATGATACAACCACCGATAGCAGCAATGGCGAGGATAGCACTTCAGATGGTACGACCGACAGCGATGCTGTTGATAGCGACAATGGAGAGGAGGTGAGCGCATGAAACGCTATGGACTCCTTTTGGTTGCCTCGGCGGTGGCGTTAAGCGTGATTTATCCATCGCTTTCAGCTCAACGACGTGTGACAGCAGTGCTGTCGCCCGAGTTGCAAGGCAAGAACGAAAACAAACACGAAACCGACTCGCTCGATTACTCGCAATTTGCACAGTTTACCGACGAGAATGGTAATGTGGTTTATGTCGACACCGTTACCGGCAAGGAAGTGCACGACACGGTCCCGGCAGAAGCCTCAAAGAAAATGCTGCAACCGTTGATGTATAATGCGGCTATAGGTGTGGATATTTGGGACCCCTTGATGCGCGTTTTCGGGCAGCATTACGGCCTTGTGGAGTTTTCGGCTGAGTTGAATCTACACAACCGTTATATCCCGGTGTTTGAAGCCGGCTTGGGCACTACGGATTACACTCCCGGCGATAACAATTACACGTATAAAGTGCCTCTGACGCCATATTTCCGCATCGGTGTAAACTATAATTTTTTGTACAATAAGAACCCCGACTATATGGCCTTTGCGGGCATGCGTTTGGGGTGGAGTAGTTTTAAATATGAGGTCAATGACGTTACGTTGACTTCGGATTATTGGGACGAGACAGCCAAGTTTAATTTGCCGTCGCAAACGGGCTCGTTTACCTATCTTCAGGTGTTGTTTGGCATAAGAGTGAAGGTGTATGGTCCGATTTCTATGGGGTGGAACATCCGTTATAAAGCCAAACTACATGAGGGTAAGGGCGAATATGGGAAACCGTGGTACATTCCCGGCTACGGATCTCGCTATGGAGCGTTTACAGGCTCATTTTCGGTGTTCTACACCCTGCCACTGAATAAGAAGCACTCGATGGTCTTCACCGATGATAAAATGCCCACTAAAGAGCAAACAGCGAGAGGCGTAACCGAGCAATCGGCACCTCAAGATGAGACTTCGGAGCCGACCTCAACGGAACTGAATGAAACTGAGACCACCTCAACGGAACCGACCGCAACAGAACAACCCTCAACGGAGCCGGTTGAGCCGGAATCGACAGTTCCACAATCTCCGACTGTAACGTCGGAACCAACCGCAACAGAACCAACAGAATAACAACGTTTAAACTATTATAACATGTCAAAGATTGCAATGTGTAGTGACCATGCCGGTTACGAACTTAAATCGATTATCGAGGGATATTTGGAGGCAAATGGCCGTGAATATGAGGATTTCGGTACTTACAGCGCCGAGAGCTGTGATTATCCCGATTTTGCGCATCCGTGTGCATTGGCTGTAGAGGAGGGCAAATGCTACCCCGGCATCGCCATGTGTGGCTCGGGCAATGGCATCGGCATCACTCTTAACAAGCACCAGGGCATCCGCGCTGCATTGTGCTGGACTCCCGAATTGGCTTCGTTGGCTCGCAAGCATAACGATGCAAATGTGTTGGTGCTCCCCGCACGCTTCATCCCGGCCGAGTTGGCATTGGAGATTGTCGACACTTTCCTGCACACCGACTTTGAGGGTGGCCGTCACCAAAACCGCGTGAACAAAATCCCGGTGAAGTAACAAACGGCAGAACTTCATGGCCGATTGGCTATCCGGCCTACCTGCAACAATAAAACGGCAGCCCCGCGACCGAGACAGGTCGCGGGGCTGCATTGTGTTTATGGGCTTATTTCGCTTTTTGACAGCGATTGTTACTGCTGACGACTTGCCTATAGTTTGCGGCAGTTGATTGACGGCAGTGCGCTTTTATCACCGTTTAGAAGCCGGTGTAGCTCGACGGTGACAGGCGGTGGAGTTCCTCCTTCACAGCGTCAGACACGTTGAGCGTGTCGATAAATTCCGC
>CAZDIC010000131.1:0-4951 GCA_964505395.1 uncultured Alistipes sp.
GGTTATTGACACGCTGATTAGGAGCCTTATGTTGGAGTTGTGTTGTGGCTCTACAGACGATTTCAGAAGTAGAACCTAAATGATGGCCTTTGGGGGGCAGGCATTGCTACTTCACAATTTTTGAACTGTAGCCGACACCGTTTTTAAGGGTGACTTTCACGATGCTGACGCCGTTGGGTATGGCGTTCAGAGATGCCGTGGCAGTTGCACCGTTAATGGCTGCATTAAGGTGGTAGGCGCGGCCGTCGATCGCATAAACGTCAACAGCTGCGATGTCGGAGGGTGCTGACACGTTTACTACACCTGTTGTACGATTTGCGTTAACGTTGATGGCTCTGCTTCCGGCCAATACATTTTCAACCCCGCAGAAACTGTCGGCCATTTTGATTTGTATGGTGGTGAATGGCTCGGCTACGTAATTTTCAATCTGTCCGACCGACACGTTATATAAGGCACCGGCTGCCAAGTTGGTAAAGGTGTGGGTCATGGTCAGGTTGACCGATTCGCCCGAGAGTAATGTGTAGTTTTCAGAACTGCTGAAATGCTGCAGATTATTATTCTCATCGGTAAGGAAAATCGAGATGGCATTCAAGAAATAGCCTTCCTCGCAGGTTACGTTGCAAGTGAATGTCATGGTGGCGTCGGTTACGTTATTGACATCGCCGTCGTATTCCAGCGTCGCCGTCATAGTTGTTGTAGGTGCTTTGTCGAAAGTTGCTATCTGGTAGTTCAACAATGCTCCGTAGTCGGTCGATACCAATCCTATAAAGGCTTGTGGCCGTTCGTCTGCATTGAGGAAATTGTTAAGCGCATCTTCATCTTCAATAGTAATTGTACTAACCAATTTGGCCTCAGAAGTGTCACCCGGATTCATGTCGTAGGCCACAGCATCACCGTAGGCTAAAACCTCAATGTCGTAATCATCATCGACATAGAAAATAATCGGGCGTAAACCTGAAAAAATCTCGCGTTGAGTGTTGTTGGTAACGGTGTAGGAGTAACTTATCTTCTTGCCGATATAAGCCACGTTGGGCAATCGGAGATGGGTAATGGTAAAGTAGGCCTCTTCTTCATCCTCAACAGACACAAGGTTACCGTTGTTATCTATGTTTGCATAGAAGTAGTCGTTGCAATACGAGGTGTGACGGAGTTCTCGCCACTCACTTGATTCTTCGGTGTGACTTACTACCTGAACCTTATATTTGCCCTTAGGCAAACCAAATGACAAGTTTCCAACCGTCAGGTGTATTGTCCCGTGATATTGAGCTAATGTGTCAGCAACGTTTATATCAGCCACGTGAACTTCTTCGGTGTCGGTGTTTGTGAATTTCAATCCGTAGGAGTACAAGTGTTGAGGTGATGTTGTGTTATACCAAATGACACCGATGTAGTCGAAGGCACTTGATGAGATGTTGAGTGCTCCATCCTCGTCAATTTTAGCTGTTAAGTTTCCACACAGTAACAGGTTATTTAATTGCGGTAACTCTAATGTGGCCTTGTCGGGGGCAGTAATGTTGAATATTACATCTTGACCGAAGTTATATCCTCCGGCATTTCCACCTGCACCTTGCCCGGTGGGCACTAAAGCTGAAAGTTTGAAATAACCATCGTACCAGCTACTCCAGCCCCAATTAAAGTGAAAGTAACCGTTGGCTGAATAACCGTCACAAACAAAGGCATGGCCACCAACGCAGTCATTGCCGCTATACAACAGTGGGCCGACTTTTTGAAGATGCTCGTAAACCAGGTTCTCCCATTCCGGCAATGTGAAGTCGTTGCGACTCAATATTGCACAGTTGCGGTTGACATTCATGTGGTTTAACAGCGCTTTATAGACGGTGTAGACATCGGTTCCCGACTCAATGGGAGAGTAATACATTGACGAGGCGTAACCGCACACTTTCATCAGGTATGCTACTGCGTGGGCTTGCTCTTCGGTGTATTGGCCGGATTCATAATGGTCGAGCATATTGTTCCAATCAATTGCTTCTTCTGCCAAATCTGCTTCGAATACGTGGCCGTCTTCATCGGTATAGCTTACGCTTCCCACTGCACGGTCAGGATATTTCGCGTAGTTCAACACTTGTGCCATAGCCGTTGCTGCGCAACCGGTGAGGCATCGTTGATCGTCGATTATCGGGCATAGGTTGTAGTAAGGCTCGGTTTGGTCCCAAGTTGTTGTAACCAATGGCGCAATGGGTTCACGCGAGTCGGTCTCATCGCGCAGTGATGTGGCGCCAGCTTTGTCGCTGTGGCAACGGATATACTCAATCTCGCGGGCATATTCGTTCAGCAGCCATTGCAACTGCTCCGGCATTGCTTGTTGGTTGGCAGGAACATCCAGATAGCCGAGAAGCGATGTCACGCTATCGTCGGCAGGCAAAATCCACATCGTGTCGTCGGAGCGATACAAGTAGAGCGCAGCTGCGTTGCTACTTGTAGTGACTGTTTTATCCAGACGTAGTCCTTGAGTTAAGTTAGACTTTGTCCCGGAACTTGTGCCTTTTAAAATTTTGCTGCGAATGGCTGATGGCACATTAGTTTCCACACTCAACCTGGCCAAGGCCTCATCGGGGGTGATAGGCTTTGACGACACGGTTGCTACAGTCATTGCTGTCAATGCTGCAAGTAAAAATCTTAGTTTCATAATTGATTGGTATGTTAGATATTTGGGTTTGTTGTTTTTTATAGTTTCATTCACAAAGGTAATATTAATTCGCGAAAATTGTGCAATATTGGTTGAGAATTTATAATAACAGTGGCGATAATGGCGTGTGGGCGATGTGTAACCGGCAAAAGCAAGCCACCCCGGTGGCGCAGGGCTACCGGGGTGGCGTTTGGGTGATATTTCAGCGGAAGATTAGATGCCGAGGTCTTTCTTGACAGCGTCAATTTTAGCCTTGGCGGCATCGGTCGCTGCGTGGTAGTCGGCTTTGGTTGCCATTTTGCCACACACTTCGATGTAGAATTTAATCTTAGGTTCTGTGCCTGAAGGACGGATTGAAACCTTGGTGCCGTCGGTGGTGAAGAACTGGAGCACGTTTGATGTGGTGGGGAAGTCGAGTTTCTCCACGTTGCCGTTGCTCAAGTCTTTCTTGGTGAGGTCAGTGTAGTCTTTGATAACAACCACGTCGCTGCCACCGAGTTGTTTGGGCGGGTTGGCGCGGAAAGCTTTCATCATGGCTACGATCTCTTCGGCACCGGTTTTGCCCGGACGTACCACTGAGATGCCTTCTTCGCGTGAGAAGCCGTATTTTACGTAGATGTCTTGCAACATTTCCATGAAGCTCATGCCCTTGCTCTTGGCCCATGCCAAACATTCGGCCATGAGTGAGATGGCTGAAACAGAGTCTTTATCGCGTGCGAACTCTTCAGCGAGGAAGCCGTAGCTTTCTTCACCGCCACCGAGGTAGTGTGTTGAGCCTTCGTTTTCGCGGATAACGGCAGCAATCCATTTGAAACCGGTGTAGCAGTCGTACATGCGGATGTTGTTGGCATCGGCAATGCGCTTGATGGTTTCGGTGGTCACGATGGTCTTAACGATGTATTCTTTACCTGTAAGGCGGCCGAGTTCGGCATTGCGGTTCATCAGGTAGTTGAGAAGAATCATCACGATTTGGTTACCGTTAACGAGCACATATTCGCCGTCGGTGTCGCGGATTACGCAACCGATACGGTCGGCATCGGGGTCGGAAGCCACCACGAGATCAGCGCCAACTTCCTTCGCTTTTGCGATGGCCATTGCCATGGCAGGCGGGTTCTCGGGGTTAGGTGACTCAACTGTGGGGAAGTCGCCCGAGGGTACATCCTGTTCCGGTACGTGGATGATGTTGGTGAAGCCGTAGTTTTGCAGCGACTGGGGCACCAATTTCACACCTGTGCCGTGAATCGGGGTGTAAACGATTTTCAAGTCGTGATATTTGGCGTTGATTTCGGGGCTGAGTGAAAGGCCCTTGATGGCTGTCAAGAATGCGTTGTCAACCTCTTCACCGATGATTTCGATGAGGTCGGGGTTGCCTTCAAACTTGATGTCGCTAACGTTCTTGATTTCGTTCACGTGGTTGATGATGTTTACATCGTGGGGCGCGATGATTTGTGCACCATCTTCCCAATAAGCTTTGTAGCCGTTATATTCCTTGGGGTTGTGAGAGGCTGTGATGTTCACACCGCTCTGGCAACCGAGGTGACGGATTGCAAATGAAAGTTCGGGAGTAGGGCGGAAACTGTCGAACAAGTACGCCTTGATGCCGTTTGCCGAGAAGATGTTGGCAACGATTTCGGCGAATTTGCGTGAGTTGTTACGCACGTCGTGACCTACGGCAACCGAGATTTGCGGCAGGTTGGGGAATGCTTCCTTGAGGTAGTTGGCAAGGCCCTGGGTAGCTGCACCCACGGTGTAGATGTTCATGCGGTTAGAGCCTGCGCCCATCACGCCACGCAAACCGCCTGTGCCAAATTCCAAATCTTTGTAAAACGATTCGATGAGCTGAGTGGGATCTTCTGCGTCGAGCATCTGTTTAACCTCAGCGCGTGTAGCCTCGTCATACTGCTCTGAAAGCCATGCTGTGGCTTTCGCCTTTACAGTCTGTAAAAGTTGTTCGTCCATACTATTATCTTTTGATTCTGATTTTGATTCTTGTTTCTCTTGCAACATTCCTCACCGCTCTAAATGTGGGGTTTCCACACCTTGTTAGGAGTGGCGATTCTTTGCCGCTTTTAAGATAACAAAGGTAGCAGATTTTTTGCTATTCGGCAAACCCTTACCGCGGATTTTTAACACTTTTAATAAGCAATTGATAACAAAAAAACGACACGGGAACCGAAGCGGCTTCCCGTGTCGTTATGACGTTGGTGTTCAATGTTGAACTAACGTAGTGCGCAGTCGATTAACGGAGCGCGAATTGCTGACCGAGCATTGAGCTGCTGTAGGCCATCAGACCGGCGTCTGAGA
>CAZDIC010000132.1:0-2066 GCA_964505395.1 uncultured Alistipes sp.
TGCAAATGCTCGCCGACTTCTCAAAATACATGAAGGACGATTTCCAAGAGTGCACAGCGCCCAACAGCGTCAACGAAGCGTGTGGTTGCTTCAAAGGTGAAAACACCATGGGCAACAACGAACAAGGTGTACGCCCCAATGCCGACCTCTCGATGATTTGCGCCTTCCTGGTAAAATATGGCAAAGACAAAGTTACCCTTCCCGACGGAGTTACATGGGACGACTTGGAAACCATGGCCATGAAATCGCTCGTATTCTCCTACTCAACCCACAAAGCCAACAAACTGAAAGTTTGCTCAGGCAACAACTATTGGGGGTCAACTTCAACATCCGACAGCGTGTGGGAATCATCACTGTGGGCAATGTCGGTGGCTTACTCAGCCTATTTCCAGTGGGACAAACTCACCGACACTCAGAAAGGCTACATCGAAGCCATGATGAAGGCTGAATGTAACTATGAGCTCTATCGCTCGATACCCACCGGATATCAAGGCGACACCAAAGCTGAAGAGAACGGTTGGGAAGCCGACATTTTGGCTGCAACCCTCGGCCTGTTCCCCAACGACGAACTCGCCCCGAAATGGTTTGCACGCCTGAGAGAATTTGCCATCAACAGCTACTCTCACCCCAACGACGCATCGGATAACACAGTTATCGACCCCGACTACGACACCACAACAGTGGCCGACCTCTATAAAGGTCAAAACCTCTACGACGACTACACGCTTCAGAACCACAACCTATTCCACACCAGCTATCAGAATGTGGTAATGCAGGAACTCGGTGAAGCTGCATTGGCGCTCAAGATGTTCCAAAAAGGACTCTACGGCACCGAGAAATGGCAAACCAACGCCCTTATGCACAACAACCAAAAGGTGATGGACGAAGTGCTTAATTGGTTGGCTCTTGCCGACGGTGAGTTGGCAATGCCTAACGGCAACGACTGGAGCCTGTTCCTCTACGACCAAATCACCTCTTACACCACAATGGCTTGCTTCCTCAACGATGCCAACTCGCTGATGTTGGAGAACATGGCCTACAAATACATTAAAGCACGTCAGAAAACAACAACCGACGGTTCATGGTTGCTCCGCGCCGATGTTGGCGCACGCCGTATGGGCGTTGAAGGTCACCGCGTGATGATGACCTGGTTGATGCACGAAATGCTCTCAACAGCCAACCTCACTCCCACCACTTGGGAGGACTTCAACGCAGCCTACTCGGAAGCAAAAGTCCTTACAGCACAAAACGTGGTTAGAGCCTCTACTCCCGACCGCTTCACATGCTTCTCATGGAGCAGCGGCTTGAGCAGCTACACCGGCTACTACGCGCCCAACACCCCCGACAACAACAAGATTATCATCCCTTACCGCGCCAATAACACCGGTAACATCCTCGGATGGTACACCGTTAACGGTAAGAGCACCAACGCAACTCCGGTGGTTAGCGGCATCTACAATCTCAACGGTGATGCCTACACCATGAACGGCGAAATCAACACTAACGACGCATCGCTCAACAACCGTTTCGCCCTCTACTCCACCCCCGGCAACGCGCTCATTTATATCGACTACGTTCGCGCCAACTCGGCTGTTACTATCACCGGCGAATATGGTGGCCTGCTCGCCATCAGCACCGACCCCTTCATGAAGGAGACCCGCACATTCTATTATGGCGACGGCAAACATGTGCAAAGCAACGGTGAAACCGCACTGTCGCTGACCTCAAACTGGGTTAACATCGACAACACCGTCGGCATGGTGTCAATCAGCGACAAGAAGATCGGCTTTGGCAACAGCGGCACCAACAACTCTATCAAATACGCACGTCTCTACAACTCATATTCAACCGAGAGCCGCAGCGTTGCAAGTGGTGACGTTGTTGACAAACGTCACGTGGTTTACTACAGCAACGTTAACGCCGAGACAACAAAGGCGTTGACAGAGCAAACACAACCGCTGGCCGACAAAGTGCCCACAGGTTGGAACGGTATCATCGCTCCCGACCCCGATGGCACTCAATATCTCATCCTCTCGAACTTCGTAAGCGACCAAGCATGCGAATTG
>CAZDIC010000132.1:2166-4950 GCA_964505395.1 uncultured Alistipes sp.
ACATACGACCCCTGCTACATCAACACCGCCGTAAGCCCCATTGACAGCAAGTTTGAGAACATTCTCCCGGTGCAAGGCTGGACCGCCGGAAACGCTCTTGAAGGTGACGGAAGCGCCTACTGCCGCATGTACTCCATGCCCTACAGCACCACAATGTATTGCGTGAGTAAAAACGGTAATTATGCCGACCAATGCGCAGCCTACATCATGGATGAAAACGTGGGAGCACGCTGCTTGACAGTGCTCAACTCATGGGCCGCCGGCACAAACCGCATCACCCAATCAGTTTCACTTCCTGCAGGCAAATATCGCTTGCTTATGGATGTGAAATACCTCTGCCCCAACGAAGCCGTAAACAATGGATCAACCATTACAGCAGGTGCCAACATCAACACCTCTTACACCGGTTTGAAAATCGGCAACAACACCGACTATCGCTACCCCTCGGAAAAGGGCGTGTGGAAAGTGATGAACTGGGACTTCGAACTCGATGCAACCACTACCGTGGAGTTGAGTGCCGGTTATGCCACATCAGCAGCTGTCGGCGTAGCAAACCAAACACTGCTTTACATCGACAACATTCGCCTGCTGACCGCAGCAAGCTCAACCAAGATTGACGGTGTGTACACACACCCTACAAGCGCAGTTGACGTTTACTCACTTACAGGCATTCGTCTTCGCTCAAATGTAGCGCCCGAGAACGCAACCAACGGTCTGCTTCCCGGCATCTACGTTGTTGGCGGCAAAAAAGTTGCAGTGAAATAGCTCCACCGCAGCCATGCCTAAACCACTGTGCTAATAGCACTACGACATACCACAGCGGGGCTACCGACCTAACCTTACAACGGTCAGCAACGAACCCCGCGTAAAGCAATCGGGCGATTTTAGAGTCAACTCTAAAATCGCCCGACCGCTTGTATAGCATGATTGGTCAATTACTAACGGGACGTGTGTTTATCCCCATTAGATTGTGTACGTATCTTTTTTTACCTTATTCCCATTCGATTGTGGCCGGCGGCTTCGACGAGATGTCGTAGCAAACGCGGTTAACGCCACGCACGTGGTTTATGATATTGTTTGATACTTCAGCAAGAAATTCATAAGGGAGGTGTGCCCAGTCGGCAGTCATGGCATCGGTTGATGTCACGGCACGGAGAGCAACAGCGCGCTCGTAGGTACGCTCATCGCCCATCACACCCACGCTCTGCACGGGGAGCAAAATGGCGCCGGCCTGCCAAACCTGATCATACAGGCCATGGTCGCGCAACCCTTGGATAAATATATGGTCGGCTTCCTGAAGGATAGCTACTTTTTCGGGGGTGATGTCGCCAAGGATTCTCACAGCCAATCCGGGGCCGGGGAACGGATGACGTTTGATAAGATGTTCAGGCATGCCGAGAGCACGGCCCACAGCACGCACCTCATCTTTAAACAGCAAGCGCAACGGCTCGCAAAGCTTGAGATTCATCTTCTCGGGGAGGCCACCCACATTGTGGTGGCTCTTGATGGTTGTACCGGTGATTGAGAGCGACTCAATGCAGTCGGGATAGATGGTGCCCTGCGCCAACCATTTGGCATCGGTGATTTTCCGAGCCTCCTCGTCAAACACGTCGATGAAGCCTTTACCGATAATTTTGCGTTTACGCTCGGGATCGGTAACACCGGCAAGCTCGCCAAAGAACTTGGCCGAAGCATCAACACCGATAACGTTCAGACCGAGGCACTCATAATCGTGCATCACGTTCTTAAACTCATCCTTGCGCAACATGCCGTGGTCAACAAAGATGCAAGTGAGGTTCTTGCCGATGGCACGATTAAGCAACACGGCCGCAACCGATGAATCTACGCCACCCGAAAGGCCAAGCACCACTCTGTCGTTGCCCAACTGCTTGCGAAGCTCGGCAACAGTGCTGTCGATAAACGATTCGGCGCTCCAATCTTGTTTGCCACCGCAAATGTTGACAACGAAATTTTTGAGCAGCTGAGTGCCGTCGAGCGAGTGAAACACTTCGGGGTGGAATTGCACGCCCCAAGTCTTTTCGCCCTCAATGTGATAGGCTGCCACTTTCACCTTATCGGTGGAAGCTATGGGCGTGAAGTTGGCCGGAATCTCGGTGATGGTGTCACCGTGGCTCATCCACACCTGGCTACCGGCACTGATGCCGCTAAGCAAAGGGTCGTTGTTATCTACAAACGATAATAGCTGACGTCCGTATTCGCGCGAAGCTGCCGGTTCAACCTTTCCCCCTGCCGACCATGCCATAAACTGTGCGCCATAGCAGATACCAAGCACCGGGAGTTTACCACGCAGCAACCCGAGGTCGGTGCGAAACGCTTTGTCGTCGTACACCGAGAAGGGCGAGCCGGAGAGGATAACTCCGATAACCGATGTGTCGTTGGTGGGAAATTTGTTGTAGGGGACGATTTCGCAATACATGTTAAGTTCACGCACCCTGCGACCAATGAGCTGGGTGGTTTGCGAACCGAAATCAAGAATGATTATTTTCTCCTGCATTTTGTTAGTGAAGATTATGAGGTTCTCTGATGCAAAGTTATGCAAAATTTGCCTCCCTTGCAAGTGGCACCAAACACAAACTGCGCCCGCCAGCCGAAACTGTGGGCGCAGTGTAGGATTTTTGTGGTGTCAAGTAATGCTCGATTACTTAACGCGACGCTCTTTAATACGAGCCTTTTTGCCGGTGAGACCGCGGAGGTAGTAAAGTTTAGAGCGACGAACCTTACCGTATTTGTTTACAACGATTGAATCGATGAACGGTGATTCGA
>CAZDIC010000133.1:0-4934 GCA_964505395.1 uncultured Alistipes sp.
GGCGTGGGGAAGCGATGAAACAGTTGCAAAAATATTGCGCTTACATCTTTGTCACTTTTGAGGGTTATTTGGTTGGTTAACAGCTGATTAAATTGCTCAAGTTTGTGCGTAGTAATTTGGTGGGCTACTTTTATCTGCGGCAGCACGTTTTACAGGGTTGCCAATGGTTGAGGAAATAAATCAGCGAGTTGGGTAGCACATTTAAGTGCTACCCAACTCGCTGTAATTCTGCATACTGCACGGAAAACTGCCAAAGATGGACACTCTGCACGGGAAACTGCCAACGAAGGTAAAATACCCGAGGGTGTGAGGATCAATGGCAGAATGGGAGGGGGAAAGGCGGATGGCGCGGGGATGGGCGGTTTTCCGGATTGCCGGCAGGGGTGGTTTACGGGTTGCGTGGCAGGGGCGGTTTACAGGGTTGCCAGCAGGCGCGAGACGTAGCCGTCGTGGCGGAACCATTTGTGGGCCCAGTTGGGCACAAGAAACATGGTGCCGGAGATGTCCTCGTGGGGCGCACAATCGAGTTGATTGCCTATGGCAAGCGCTGCTTCGCGATCGGAGATGCCGCATTGGCGCGCGATGGCGTTGCGTATGAGGGCGTAGTTGTAGTCGCGAATCATTGCAGCCGTGATGGTGCCCGAGCCGAAATGGCGGCGGTAGTCGGCTGCCGAGGGGAGGGCGATGATTGGGCCTACGTGTAATCCCTTGAAGCAATATTCGCCGTTAATGCGCCGCATCACAAACGGTGAGCGGCGGCAGCGGTCGTTGGCCTCTTGAGCCATGCGGCGCACACCGGGATTGGTGATGGTGCGCATCAACTCCGGGATGATGGGTTGGCGGCGCAGCTCTCCGTAGGTGTAACCCTCACGATTGATGCCGCCGGAACCCGACGGCACATCGCTGTCGCTCACCCCACCACCTCCGTTGTTGTTACCACGGAAACATCCGAGTAATTCGTCAAAGAAACTCATAGTCCTAAAAATCCGGCGATAACATCATAGATGCCACCTTTGCTAACTTTTTTTGACCCACATTTCGGGCAGCGGTTCGGGCTGTATGACACCTTGTTCCAAAAACCGCCTTCACTCTTAATGGCTGTATATCGGTGATTGCAATCGTTGCACTTCATCCGCACTTTTGTTGCCGTGACCATGTTGATTAGCTTATTTTATGAAGAAAAAGTATATCTCAACGGCTATTGCTATCACTGTAATGACGCTGATAGTATTCGGCCACTTAGTGCTCTCAAACTGAATTTTATCCCAGTCCTTGCCATCGGTGAGTCGGTCGGCTTCTTCATAATTATTCATTGCTCCACCGATTAGAAATCCAAACAAGAAACCAATGATTAGGCCTCCGGGGATTGGTATGAGAAAGAAACCGGCTGCGGCGCCTACCAGAGCCCACACAAAGATGGATTTGTTTTTCTTTTGAATAGTGCTGAGCTTGAGCAATTCAGGGGTGTCGCCTGAATGTTTACGCGCTATTGTAACAGCATAAGTGTTGATACGTTTGACTTTAGTCGTTTTGATCGTTTCAATGGGCGCTGCTACACTGGTAAGGTTCTTAAGTGCAATTCCAATGATAACGGCCAGGGCCACAAATGCCCACGTCATGCTTAAATAGGTAAATGCCGGTATCGCCAATGCGATGAGAATGAGTATATTGCGTATCACGTATATCCCAAATTGCTCGTCGGCTGTTTCTTCGGTCAACTTTACTTGATTTGCCAGAAACATGTTATCGTTCGTGGCGGTATTGTTACGAAATGCTGTTAAGATGGAGCTTTCTTGGTTCTCCGGGTTAACCGCTAACTCATGAAGTAAAAACGGTTTGGCTCTTAGCTTTACTTGTAGTGTTGCCAGAAGTCCGCTGTCTTGGATGAGCAGGAGTGTTTTATTGGATGTTTTGCCCGTTTTAAGAGCATCCTTGATTGAGTCTACCGCTTCGTCGGTGGAATTGAATAAACTGGTGATAAACACTTCATTTCGCACACGCCCCTGGAAAGTGGCTAAGGGGAACAGTAATTCATCATTTACATCCTGCATATCAGGAATGTTGTGCTCTGCTGAGAAATTACCGAGGATCCAGTCGTTGTATTGCGGGATAATGAAGTGGTCTAACAGAAGATTGTGGTAGCGCACTTTGCGGTATGTGGTGAGTGCGGTTTTGATGTCGCCGTTTTGTGTAAGGGCTGTCTGCAAGTCGTTGTAGGCATTTAAGACCATATGAGGCAATTGCTGTGCAACCGTTTTGCAGAATTGTATGCGCTCTTGAGCGTGCTCTTTGAGCGATGGCTTCAACATCTCATATTTAGCTTGTGAGCTAATCGCATTTATCGCAGTGCCTAATGCTCTTGATGCGAGTCCTAACAGTTCGTATATGGCTTGAAGGTCCTTTACGTCGTCGCTGAGATATTTCGGGTCTCGCCCTTGTTCTAATTCTAATGCCGACTTAAAGAAGAAGTCACTGATTTCCCCGAATGCACTGTTAACCTTGGCAAATTCTTGGTAGATTTGAGCAACCATCTCATTGATTTCATAGAAGATGTGGTTGATTTGCTCATGTGTCATTTCCTTCATTGCAGACCCAAGGTCGACTGTCGGAATGGTTGACTGAACAGGCTGATTCTGTTGAATTGTCTGATTCTGCTGAATTGGTTGATTTTGCTGAACCGGCTGAACCGGCTGACTTTGCGGTGCAACGGGAATATTGCTATTTATTTGTTGCGCCGGGTCGATGGGCTTATAGTTAGCCAATGGATTAGAATTATCCATAGTTAAAGAGTTGTGATATGGAATGGTTAAACTTATGTTTATAGCGCAAGTATTTTGTCTAATTCTAAGAAATATGCATTATATTCCATTTGAATCATATTCATAAGCGTGTCGTGCAGTTGTTGATTTCCGGCAGTGAGAGAGTTGCTTTCTAAATTCAGTAACCGTTCGCGCATTTTGTCGATTTGTTCATTTCGATGTTTCAGGCTTTGAAGAGTGTGGTCAACAAAACGTCTGAATTTTTGACTATTGTGGTCTAATGTAAGTACGAATTGGTCAAATTGTAATGCACTTTGAAGTCGGGCTGTTTGATAATTTTCAAAGGCGTTAATTATTTGTTGACCGTGCATCGCAACGCCGTCCCATCCGATTTGGAAGGCTTTATCTAAGGTTTGTTTCCACGTGTCGGCCGCTTTGTTAGTGGTTACTAAGCTGGCCTCATAAGCATTTTCGTCTTGGTAGCTCATTGTGTGATTGGTTTTTATGTTAGTTTCAGTGGGTGAATTATGCTGTAACGAATATGGCATAAAGCAAGAAAGACGCGAGGCAATGCCTTACGTCCATCATCTAAGAGGTGTGCCGACTAAATTGGAACGGAGTTCCTTTTTGTAGCCGACATTCCGGCCAAGGAACCTGCAGTAGGGTGGTGTTTGGTAGTCGCCTCACGCCTATGCATAATTGTCAGCCCCCCGAGGGGCTGATGCATACACAAAGTAGTGAGCGTTAACTGCCATTCAATCCACTACTGTTTGAAAAATCTGGCCGGATTTCCTTAGATTGGATATGGGGCAATACGCTTTCTTGCATCATTGGAGGTGAAACGCCTTCAACGACATTGCAAAGTTAGCATAATTTTGTTAATGCTCACTACAAGTTAGCGTTTATTTACCACACACATGTTACGACATGCGCCATATTTTTACATCGTTGCAAATATAAGGGGTGTGAGGGGAAAAGAAATTGTATGTACAATTATTTTTTTGTTGCCCGGGCAATTAGGCTCTGAAGCAGCTCGTTGGCATTGCGTTGGGCCTTGCGACGCGCTGCTCCGGCAGGCGCTCCATACAGGCGTTTCAGGTTGTCCATACGTCGCATATCGGCGCTGAGAAACAGGTCGACGATACATTGCCACGGTGTGCGTTTGGCGTTCCCGCCCGACAGGCTTTCAATGAATGTCACGATGAGAAAAGCGAAGTCGGTCATGTCGATGTTTTTCAGGCAGTAGGCGTGCTCAAATATGGTTGAGCGCACAATGATTCGGGCGTCCAACAGCTGTTGAATGAAGGAGTTGACCGCATCGGTGATTTCGGTGGCTCGTGTGGTTTCTTTGCCGATGATGGCGCTTATCAGCCGCCGGTGGGCGGCGTTGGTGAATGCGGCTTCGATGTGATGCTGTGGCGTGCGTTGTGAGAGACGGCAGTTAGGGCGATTGCCGGCCAAAAGCATCTCGTAGAGCTTGCGGATAACGGTCACGGCGTGCCCGGCAATTTCAATGGGCTCCTGCTCGTGCAACACAATCCAAAACGGCCAATAGGTGAAGTTGTTGGCATTGTCGGTTAGCTTGTATCGTTGCAGTTGGTTGAAGTGGCCGTCGGGGTAGATGTTGCTGAGTGCCAGCATTACCGCCTGACGTATCTGTTCCCACTCACGGTCGACAATTTCGATTTGTGACTCGGCGTTTGCTGTGTCGAAAATCAGCGCTTTTGCGCCGAAATAGATCCCTACGTTTGGCTGGTAACGGTCATATTCCACCACAAATTCATAGCCGTGTGCACCGTCGGCGCTCATCAGCGTTGGGCCAAGCTTGTAGATTATGTGGTTAGGCTCGGGAGTGCCGTGAACGGTGTTGTCGCAGTGAAATCCCCCCGAGTCGCTGCTGAAAGTGGCCAAGCCGTTGATTTTGCTGATATAGTCGGCTGATGCAAGCTGCATATACTTCTCCCAATATGCACGGTTTATTCGCCGCATTTCCGTTGAGTCCTTGTCGAAGTCAGCCATGTTGTCGAAGTCAGCTATTTTGTTGAGTTACCGGGGTGTTCTCTTCCGGAAAGCCCGGGTAGCGTGTTGCTACTCGGGCTTTATTGTGCGGAAAGAGGAGAGGGGGAGTGGGGTTATTTTACGGCGATTTTGAGGATGGTGCCGTTGGTTGTGTTG
>CAZDIC010000134.1:0-4930 GCA_964505395.1 uncultured Alistipes sp.
TATTAACGGAGCGCACCGCCCGGCGATTGGCCGGGCGGACGCACCGAAATGTTACGACAGGAGTTTGAAACCTGCGTCGGTGAGGGCTTTACGGATAGCCTTAATGTGGGCAGCGTTGAGCGTTTCCAGTTCAAGGTGAAGCTGACATGAATTGATGGCGGTTTGTGCAGCCACACGTTCATGGTTCACTGCCAAGATGTTACCACCCTGCTCAGCCACGATTTTAAGCACAGCCGAGAGCGAACCGGGCTTATCTTGCAGCACAAGCTCAAGCTGGCACAGACGGCCATTTTTAGCCAAACCGCTGTTGATGATGCGGTTAAGCATATTCACGTCGATATTACCACCCGACACCAGACACACAACTTTCTTGCCCTCGAGTGGCAGTTTGTTGTAGATGGCGGCGGCTACGGCTGTGGCACCGGCACCCTCGGCCACCAGTTTCTGTTGCTCGATGAGGGTGAGGATGGCAGCGGCAATCTCATCGTCGCTGACGGTGACGATTTCGTCGACATACTTCTGACAAAGTTCGAAGGTAAGCGAACCGGGCTCTTTCACAGCGATGCCGTCGGCTATGGTCGACACCGAGTCGAGACGTTCGATTTTGCCATCGGCTATGGACTTGACCATTGAGGGAGCTCCGGTGGCTTGCACGCCATACACCTTGATGTCGGGGCGCAAGGTTTTCACAGTGAACGCAACACCGGAGATAAGTCCGCCACCGCCAACAGGCACAACGATGGCCTCAACATCGGGCATCTCCTCGATAATTTCCAAACCGATGGTGCCTTGACCGGCAATTACCAACGGGTCGTCGAAGGGGTGCACAAAGGTGTAGCCATGCTCGTCGCGCAACTCAATGGCACGACGGTAGGCATCATCGTAAACACCGGGCACCAAACACACCTCGGCACCGAGACGTTTGGTAGCCTCAATCTTTGAAATCGGAGCACCGGCGGGAAGGCAGATGAGCGATTTGATGCCGTTGTGAGTGGCACCGAGAGCCACACCTTGCGCGTGGTTGCCGGCTGAGCAGGCTATCACACCACGAGATTTCTCCTCGGGACTTAACTGCGAGATTTTGTAGTAAGCGCCACGAAGTTTAAACGAGCCGGTGTGTTGCAAATTTTCCGGTTTGAGGTAAATTTGGCAGTTGCCGCTGAGCGCGGTGGGACCGATGATTTTGGGATGGCGAGCTACGTTTTTGAGCACCATTTGGGCGCGGTAGACCTCTCCAATACTAAGTTCACACATATTCATTCGTAGTTTAAAATTGTTTATGTCAGTTTTCAGCCAACAGCGCCTCAGCCATAGCGGCAGCGGCCTTGCGACCGTCGCCCATAGCGAGAATCACCGTTGCACCACCGCGCACGATGTCGCCGCCGGCATAAAGCATCGGGAGCGATGTTTGCAGGGTGTCGTCGTTAACGGCGAGAGTGCCACGGCGAGTAACCTCAAGATTGGGGATACTGTTGGGGATGAGCGGGTTGGGCGACACGCCCACGCTTACAATCACTTCGTCGACCGGGAGCTCAAGGATGTCGCCGGGGATGGGCACGGGCGAACGGCGCCCCGAGGCATCTGGTTCACCAAGCTCCATGTGTTGCAAACGCATGGCACGCACCCGGCCGTTTTCGTCGGCAAGATATTCCACCGGGTTGTGAAGTGTGAGGAATGTAACCCCCTCCTCCTTGGCATGACGCACCTCCTCGGCACGTGCCGGCATCTCGGCCTCACTGCGACGATACACAATGTAGACCTTCTCGGCACCCATGCGACGCGCTGTGCGACACGAGTCCATAGCGGTGTTACCGCCACCAATCACAGCCACGCAGTGGCCCTTGATAACCGGAGTTTCCCAACCGGGACGGCCGGCACCCATGAGGTTCACGCGTGTGAGGTATTCGTTTGACGACATCACACCGATGAAGTTCTCGCCGGGGATGCCCATGAAACGCGGCAGACCGGCACCCGAAGCCACAAACACACCGTTGAAGCCTTGGGCTAACAGGTCGTCGTAGCTGATGGTTTTGCCAACCACACAGTCGGTCATGAACTTCACGCCAAGTTTTTGCAGCGAACGAATCTCCACATCAACCACTTCGTTGGGTAAACGGAACTCGGGGATGCCATACTTCAGCACACCACCAATTTCGTGGAGCGCTTCAAACACATGCACTTCGAAGCCGCGTTTCACCATATCGCCGGCAAACGACAGTGAGGCGGGTCCGGAACCTACCACAGCCACCTTCTTGCCGTTGGCGGGTTGACATGTGGGGAGTGCGGCATTGCCCGAGATGCGCTCGGTGTCGGCGGCAAAACGTTCCAGATAGCCGATAGCCACCGGCTCCTTGTGCATTTTGTTGTAGATACATTTCGATTCACATTGACGCTCCTGCGGGCACACACGGCCACACACAGCCGGCAGTGCCGATGTTTCTTTGAGCACAATGGCGGCATCGCTGAAATTGCGACGCTCGATATTTTTGATGAAGCCGGGGATGTTGATGCCCACGGGGCAGCCGGTGACACATTGCGGGTCGGGGCAGTCGAGGCAACGAGTGGCTTCGGTAACAGCTTGCTGTTCGTTGAGGCCCTGATTCACCTCCTCGTTGCAGGTGATGCGATAATCAGGGGCCAATTCGGTCATTTTTGCACGTGTGATGGAGGTGCGCTCCTTTGCTGTGTGGCCGGCGCGGAGTTCTTCGCGCCATTTAGCGTCACGTGGTGATATTGTTGTCATGATAATGTCGTGTTAAGTGAGTGATTTAAGCGTTGGGGATTGGGCGCAGACGCATCAGCATCTCGTCGAAATCAACTTTGTGGGCGTCAAACTCGGGACCGTCGACACACACAAACTTCATTTTGCCATCGACCGTCACGCGGCAGGCTCCACACATGCCGGTGCCGTCAACCATAACGGTGTTGAGCGAGCAGATGGTTGGCACATTGTATTTTTGGGTGAGGAGCGACACAAATTTCATCATTATGGCCGGACCGATGGTGCACACCAAATCTACTTTTTCACGAGCAATCACGCTCTCCAAGCCATTGGTAACCAAGCCCTTTGTGCCATACGAGCCGTCGTCGGTCATGATAATCACCTCATCGGCATGCTCACGCACCTGCTTTTCGAGGATGATAAGGTCCTTGGTGCGAGCGGCCAAGATGGCAATCACACGGTTACCGGCCTCCTTCATGGCCTTCAGAATGGGTAGTAGCGGAGCCACACCCACACCACCGCCACAACACACCACAGTGCCATAGCGGGCAATTGCAGTGGCCTTACCCAACGGGCCCACCACATCGTGGAGATATTCTCCAACCTCCTTGGCGCAAATTTGACGGGTTGATTCGCCCACAGCTTGCACCACTAAGGTGATGGTGCCGGCAGCGATGTCGGCATCAGCAATAGTCAACGGTATGCGCTCGCCATGCTCGTTGCAAATCACAATCACAAAGTGACCCGGTTTGCGCGAACGAGCAATCAACGGTGCTTCTACCACCAACTTAACCACTTTTTCCGAGAAATGCTCT
This sequence comes from uncultured Alistipes sp., assembly GCA_964505395.1. Classification (GTDB taxonomy): domain Bacteria; phylum Bacteroidota; class Bacteroidia; order Bacteroidales; family Muribaculaceae; genus UBA7173. The sequence continues at coordinate 3,538 of CAZDIC010000134.1, forward strand.
TTCTCTAAAATCTTGTTCATTGGCTTACGATTTTTAGGTTTTATCTTGTTGTTTATCTGTTTGTTCTGTTTGGTTTATACCTACAGAGAAAGGGCCACTACCAAAGCACAATCTTCGATTCACGCCTCGGCACAGCCTTCCATCTCCACAAATGTATGCAAAAAATTCGGATTTTCAACCATTCCACCCACCATAAGCGCTGTTTAAATCAATAAGCAGATTGGTGTAATACGAAAGGTGAGTGTGATTGATTGGCGTGATTGAGGGGAATGTAGCTGAAAATTGCTAACTTTGCAGTTGCAATGAAAACAGGTTTTGAAAACAAAGAGGAACTGAAACAGATATTCGCAGGCATTGAGCCGGCGTTTAAGGTCGCTGACGGCAAGAAATTCATTATCGCCGGGCCATGTAGCGCTGAAAGCTGCGAACAGGTTGTGGAAACCGCCATCGGAGTGAAGGAGGCGGGAGCCAATGTGTTACGCGCCGGCATTTGGAAACCGCGCACCCGCCCGGGATGCTTTGAGGGTATCGGCGCACCGGGCCTGATGTGGTTGCAGGAGGCTCGACGTGTCACCGGCCTGCCTGTCACCACCGAAGTTGCCACACCGGCACACGTTGAGGCCGCATTGGCCGCAGGCGTGGACATTTTGTGGATAGGAGCACGCACCACCGTGAACCCATTCTCAGTGCAAGCCATTGCCGACGCGCTGAGAGGGTGCGATGTACCCGTAATGGTGAAAAATCCGGCAAATCCCGACATTGAACTGTGGATTGGCGCCATGCAACGCCTTTACAACGCCGGCATACGCAAAATAACAGCCATCCACCGTGGTTTCAGTTCCTATGGTTCAACGGTTTATCGCAATCCACCGCAATGGCAATTGCCTATCGAATTGCACCGCCGTATGCCCGACCTGCAAATGATTTGCGACCCCAGCCACATCAGCGGCAAAAGAGATTTAGTGGCGCCATTGGCTCACCAGGCTTACGAGTTGGGCTTCAACGGTTTGATGATTGAAACTCACCGTTGCCCCTGCGAGGCGCTCAGCGATGCATCGCAACAACTCACACCGGCAGAACTGAAGGCTCTGTTGGCCTCGCTGGTTGAACAAAAAGGCTCAACCACATCGGCCGATTTGGCATCGCTCCGCTCGCGCATCGACAACATCGACGACGAACTGCTGGTGTTGCTATCAAAGCGAATGGCACTATCGGATGAGGTGGGCAAAATTAAGGTTGCCAACAATATGCAGGTATTGCAGCCCGAACGCTATGAAACGCTTATGGAGTCGCGAGTGGGCAAAGCAGTGGAACTCGGTTTGGACCGTGATTTCATCTCCGCACTGCTGTCGGCCATTCACGCCGAATCGGTAAACCGTCAACTAAAATTGAA
>CAZDIC010000135.1:0-4882 GCA_964505395.1 uncultured Alistipes sp.
TGCAATTCTCGATGGTGAGATACCCAACGAGCATGATGCCGCACGCGAGTTTATGATTCGTTTTGCAGCTGATGAATTGAGCTTGGCTCCGGTTGAAAATTCGTAAAGCCTCACCGCGGGGAACTGAGAATTTTGATTTACTCCGATTGAGAATCTTTAAGACCGGAGGTGAATAACATTGTGGCCGCTTTAGAAACATTATTGATTTTGTTCACGGAATATTGTTAAAATGCTTTAATTGGCTATAGCCAAATTTGTATATTGGGGTGAAAATATGTAAATTTGTGGTCTAATTAACAGTGTGTCTGTGGCCCCGGAAACTATACTGGGTGGTCTGGTTGATATCGTATTATTGCAAGGATGGTGGATGCTATGGGTTGCAGTGCACAGTGTGTTGTATGTTAAACTTTAATAGTTACTGATGCATTGGCTAATTGATGAAATTTTTGCTATTGTAATTAGTGTAATTCTGACCGGTATTATCATACCTCAGATTCTTCTTATTGCATTTCGCAAGAAACTCTTTGATGAGATTGATGTGCGAAAGGTGCATGCTGTGCCCGTGCCTCGCTTGGGTGGCATGTCGTTTATGCCGTCAATTCTGCTGTCGGTGATGTTGGTTGTGGGTGTTGATGCCTTTGCGTGCACAACATTCTGCGGCGAACTGTGCGACGAGGTCTTAATGGCTGATATTTTTGGAGTTGAACCTCTGCAGCGCTTGCTGTCGGTTGGGTTCGGCTTATGTGGCATTTTGATAATGTATCTCATTGGGTTGGCCGACGACCTTATCGGTGTGCGTTATCGCGCCAAGTTTGTGGCTCAATTCTTATCTGCAGCATTGCTGGTGTTGGGTGGGGTGAAACTCTACTCGCTCCATGGTATGTTTGGAGTGTATGAAATGCCTGAAGTAGCATCCGACATTCTCTCGGTTGTGCTGGTAGTGTTTGTGATGAACGCTGTCAACTTGATTGACGGTCTTGACGGTCTCGCCTCGGGCCTGTCGACAATTGGTGTGACAGTGTTTGGTATTGTGCTTGCATGTGCCGGTCAGTGGGGATGTGCGTTAATCGCCTTTGCCACTTTGGGAACATTGGTGCAATTCTTCTATTACAACGTGTTTGGCAGTAGCGACCGCCGCACAAAGATATTTATGGGCGACACCGGGTCGCTCACCGTGGGCTATATATTAGCGGCTTTGGCGATGCAGGTGTCAACCGTATCGGTTCCCGGCGACTTTAATCCGCTGATTATGGCGGCAGCACCGCTGGTAGTGCCGTGCATTGATGTGTTGCGTGTGATGATTCACCGCGCATCGCGTGGTCGCAGCATGTTTAAGCCCGACAAAACGCATATTCACCACAAATTGCTCTATCTTGGCATGCGCCAACGTGTGGCAATGGTAACCATAGTGTCGGGGTCGGCACTGTTGGCAGTGGTAAACATATTGCTGTCGCGCTATATCGGAGCCGAGTATGTGTTGCTCCTCGATATAGTGGCATGGACAGCGTTTAACTGTTGGTTAACTCACCGCATACGTCTGAAACAACAGAAGACCGGTGGTGAGGTGTATGATTAAGTGAAATAAACTACATTATGAATATATCCGGAATAAAAAAGATAGTTCGACAAACCGTTACCGTGGTTTCACTCACGGTGGCGGTCAGTTCGTGTCGAGCCCCCAAGGATGTTACCTATTTCAGTAACTTGGGCGAATACAATCAGAGCGAGCTGGTTGCCGGCGGCGAGCTGAAAGTGTTGCCCGGCGACCGTGTGTCGGTGGTAGTGTCGTCGAAAGACCCGCAGCTGTCGGCACTTTTCAATCTGCCTATTGTGTCGCAACGACTGAGCCAACCCGGAGTTACCTCAGCTCCTGTGGCGCGTAATAGCAGTAACGAGGTGGCATCGTATGTAGTCGACGCTCAAGGTTGTATCAATTTCCCCGTGTTGGGCAGCATCAACCTTCAGGGCAAGACTCGCGATGAAGTGGCCACTTACATTCAAGCGGAGTTGGTTAGCCACGATTTGGTGAAGGACCCCGTGGTGATTGTCGACTTCTTGAACCGCGGAGTGTCGGTGTTGGGCGAGGTCGCAAAGCCCGGTCGCATCACGTTTGACCGCGATCGCATCACCATCCTTGACGCTCTTGCCGAGGCCGGCGACCTTAATATCACCGGTAAACGCACCGACGTGTTGGTTATGCGCCGTGTGGGCAATCAAGAATTGACCTATCGCGTTGACCTCACCAACAGTGAGAGCGTGCTCAATTCGCCTGCTTACTATCTGCAACAAGACGATGTGGTGTATGTTTCGCCCACCGATGTGCGCAAACGTCAAACCACCGCTAACGGTAACTCTCCGTTGACACCGTCGTTCTGGATTTCAATACTGTCGCTGTTGGCAACTGTGGCCGTGTTGGTGTTTAATTAACCTTAAATTGAAATTGATTATGCAAGAAGACGAAATAAACAATGTGGAGGAAACCGGTAGCACTTGGACGCTCAATAACATCTTTTGGCTTTGTGCGTCGCATTGGTATTGGTTTGTTATCTCATTAATTGTGTGTGTAGGCCTCGGAGTGTTGTATCTGTTGGTAACACCTCCGGTCTACGAGCGTGAGGCCGCATTGCTTATCAAAGACGATAAGGCGGGTAACACCGCGGCTGATGTCGGTAAAGCATTTAGCGACATGGGCTTTCTGCAAACATCATCGAATGTGTCGGATGAGTTGGTATCGTTCCAATCGCCTATGGTGATGCTCGAAGTGGTTAACCGCCTCGGGCTTCAGGTTAGCTACATCACAAGAGAACGCCTTAAAAAGGTGTCGCTCTACGGTCCCAATCTGCCGGTGTTGATTGAGTTTGCCGATATGGATGCCAAAGGCAGAGCTCGCATGGAAGTAACACTCGACGAGAAGGGGGGCGTTACATTGGATAATTTCATCGACAAGCATGGTGATGAAATCGACGCTCCGGCTGTGAAAGGCCACTGGAACGCCTCCGACACATTGGCTACACCCTTTGGCCGCGTGGTTGTGACAAAGAACCCCGTGTGGAAACCGTCGCCCGAGAAACCCATTGAGTGGCCTCTGGAAATGAAGGTGCGCTACAAGGCCCCGATGGAGGTGGCCCAAAGCTATCTGAAACGTTTGAGCGTGGAAGCTCCCGACGACTACGATTCGGCCATCTTCTTGAAAATAGCCGACCAATCGTCGGTTCGCGCAGAGGATATCCTGGCAACCATTATCGACGTTTACAACGAAAATTGGATTAACGACAAAAACCGCATGTCGGTGTCGGCAGCGCAATTCATCCGCGAGCGCTTGAGCGTGATTGAGCAGGAATTGGGCGAGGTTGATAATGACATCTCATCTTACAAGTCGGCTAACAAAGTGCCCGACTTGGCGCAAGCTTCATCAATCTACTTCACACAGGCAGCCGATGCCGACAAAGAGGCTGAGATGCTTGCCACACAGCTTAAAACTGTGAAATATATCGGTAGCTTGCTCTCCGACCCGGCTCACGCTAACGAAGTGCTCCCAGCCAACACCGCGCTGAGCAACCTCAACTTGGAGAACCAGATTGCCACCTACAACACTCAACTGTTGCAACGCAACTCGCTCGCTGCAAACTCGTCGAACTCAAACCCATTGGTGCTTGACCTCGACACACAGCTCGCCGGCTTGCGCTCTTCAATTCTGAAAAGTATCGACAACTACATAGCCTCGCTGACAGCTAATGTTAAGCAGGCTCGCGACACACGTAACCAAGCTGCTTATCAACTGCAGAACAACCCCACCCAGGCGCGTTACCTGCTTAGTGTTGAGCGCCAACAGAAGGTTAAAGAGAGCTTGTATCTCTATCTGTTGCAACGTCGCGAAGAAAATGAATTGTCGAAAGCATTCACCGCCTACAACACTCGTGTGATTACTCCGCCGGTGGGTAGCGACATCCCCGTGTCGCCCATGAAAGCCATGGTGCTGATGTTATCAGCAGCGTTGGGCTTGATGATTCCTTGCGTAGCCCTCTACTTCAAGGAACTTCTCGACACCACAGTGCGCGGACGCTCGGATGTGCAGAACCTTTCAATGCCGTTCCTTGCCGAAATTCCCCTTGGCTACAAACGTCGTTCGGGATTGGCTCTGCTGCGCAAGGCACGCGATAATGAAAAGGACCGCCGCGTGATAATGGTGGAACATGGCAATAACAACGCCGTTAACGAAGCGTTCCGTGTGATGCGCACCAACCTCGAGCTGATGACCGACGCCGACCGCTCTGATGCATCCATTGTGATGATTACCTCGGCAAACGTTGGCTCCGGTAAGACCTTCATCACAATGAACTTCGCCGTGACCTTGGCAATTAAAGGTAAGCGCGTTGCGGTTGTCGACCTCGACCTTCGCAAGGCAGCAATCAGTTCGTTTGTCGGTTCTCCGTCGGTTGGCATCAGCGCATTGCTCTCGGGACATGCCACACTTGACCAAATCATTGTGAAGAATGTCAATAACACCAATGGGCTCGACCTCGTGCCGGTGGGCGTTATTCCCCCCAACCCGGCCGAACTGCTCTACTCTCAGCGCTTGAAGGCCCTCTTCGACGAGCTTCGCAAAAACTACGACTATGTGTTGGTTGACTGCCCGCCTGTGGAAGTTGTTGCCGATGCAACCATCATCAACTCCCATGTCGACAGCACCATCTTTGTAGTCCGCGTAGGTGTGCTCGAACGTTCGATGCTCCCCGTTATTGAACGCTACTACACCACATCGCGCTACCGTCACATGTCGCTCGTGCTCAACGGCACCGAGTCGCACTCCGCCCATTCCCCCTACGGCTATGGCTACGGTTACGGCTACGGCTACGACGACAACAAAAAACAGGAATAAGCA
>CAZDIC010000136.1:0-4823 GCA_964505395.1 uncultured Alistipes sp.
TCGTGGCAAATTCGCTCGGTGAAAGTGTGGCTCAAGAGGTGGGTGCTTCCATGCTTTTCTACCCCAAATCAATGAATTTCTACTTCTAAGTTCTCGGGTTGAGGCTTCTCCCCAAGGCTTAGTTGACTAACCGTTCTCCCCACCCCGCTTGTGGGGCTCAGAATGGCGATTATAGCGGATTAGCGTACTTTATCTCCTAAAAATCGGGAGATAAAGTACGCTAATCCGCCTAAATTTATTATATTTGCGGCATGGATACCACTGAAAAAAATATAATAGGACGCCGTGAAGAGCTGGAAGCCCTTCATGATTCGCTTGATGCATGCGACTCGGAATTTATTGCCATATATGGCAGACGTCGTGTGGGAAAGACCTACTTGGTGAATAAGGCCTTTGGTGGTGAGTTTGCTTTCCAATACACAGGATTGGAAAACAAAAACAACAAGGAGCAGCTGAAGGCATTCCATCTTGCGCTTTTGGAGCAGGGATTGGAAAAGCGTCCTTGCCCACAGAACTGGGTGGAGGCATTTTATCAGTTGCAGCATCTGTTGGAGGCGAAACCGGGGCAATCGCGATTTAACAATAAGAAGATTGTGTTTATCGACGAGTTGCCGTGGATGGATGCTCCCAAATCGGGCTTCGTTGAGGCCTTGGGCAATTTTTGGAACAGATGGGCTGCGTGGGCTGAGAATATCGTTCTGATAGTCTGTGGCAGTGCAACATCGTGGATGTTCAACAATGTATTGAAAAACCATGGGGGATTGTATAATCGTGTGACGAGGCGCATCCCTCTCTTCCCCTTCAGTTTGGCTGAATGTGAGCAGTTGAGCAAACGTTTGAATCTCGGATGGGATAGAATGCAATTGGCTGAGGCCTATATGATTGTTGGCGGTATCCCGCATTATTGGAATAAGTTCAGTCGCAAACAAAGTCTGCCGGCAAATATCGACCGTTTGTTTTTTGAAAAGGGCGCCGACATGGTGGTGGAATATGGCGTGTTGTTCTCGTCGCTGTTTTCACACCCCGAGGCTTATGAGTCGATTATAAATGCTCTGTCGCAGAAAAAGAAGGGATTGACTCGCAAGGAATTGGCCGAGCTAATCGGTTATCGCGAGTCGGGCCGCTTAACCACCATATTAACCAATTTGGAGCTGTGTGGCTTTATTGAGAAAGTTACTCAACCCGGTCGCCGAAGCCGTGATGCGATGTATCAACTCATTGATAACTTTGTGTTGTTCTACAATGAGTTTATACATAAGAAGGAGGTAAAGCCGAATTATTGGAGCACGCACCTTGATTCTTCAGCGCATCTGGCATGGAGTGGGTTGGCCTTTGAACGGTTGTGCTTTCAACATAAGAAACAGATTGCTGCGACACTCGGCATATCTGGAGTTTACACAGCGTGGTATGCTTGGAGCGCGGCTCCTGATACAGAGAAAGGTTACCCGGGAATGCAGGTCGACCTGGTTATTGACCGTGCTGATGGTGTGGTGAATCTTTGTGAGGCGAAGTTTTCATCGAAGCCCTATGCCATCACCCCGGGATATTTGGAGGAGCTGCGTTTGCGTCAAGGACGATACCGCGAGGAGGTTGCGCCTAAAAAGGCGGTTCATATCACAATGATAACAGCATCGGGTGTGGTGAATAATCCTCAACGGCAAAGCATCAACTCATTTGTTGAGCTTGATGACCTGTTCTCGCTGTAGTTTCCTTGTTTTGTTAGAATTTCTTCTCGATTAAGTGCCGGATGTTGTCCCTCGGTTGTGGAGCTAATAACGGCGATTATAGCGGATTAGCGTACTTTATCTCCTAAAAATCGGGAGATAAAGTACGCTAATCCGATGTTTTTGCGGGTGTGATTGCCCTTAGTTGGATGCTGTTGAGAGGAGCGTTAGAAGGAGGGGAGAGGTAGATTAGACCGAGGGGGGAGTGGGGTTAGATTAGGCCGAGGAGGGAGAGGATGACGGGGGCGAGGATGGCGGTGAAGATGCCGTTGATGGTTAGGCCGAGCGAGGAGAAGGCTCCGTAGCGGTAGCCCACCTCCATGGCGGCCGAGGTGCCTACGGCGTGGGCGGCGGTGCCCATCGACAGGCCTTGTGCAATGGGGCTCTTTACGCGCGAGATTTTCATCATGCGGAAGCCGCTCATGCCACCGAAAATGCCGGTACAGATTACTACGGCTGCTGTCAGTGCCGGGATACCTCCGAGTGTGTTACACACCTCGATTGCAATGGGGGTGGTGACCGACTTTGGCGACAGTGAGATAATCACATCTTGTGTGGCGCCGAGAAGTTTCGCTATCAACACCACCGACACTGTGCCTACAACACATCCGGCCAGTTCGGCACAGAGAATCGGCAGGAACAGTTTTTTGATTGACTCCAACTGGCGGTAGAGGGGTAAGGCGAGGGCCACAACGGCAGGTTTGAGCCAGAAGTCGATGTATTTGCCCCCTTGAGCGTAGGTGTCGTAGTCGATGTCGCAACCTTTGAGGATGGCAATAATTACCACAATCGACACTAACAACGGGTTGAGCAGAGCTATCCCGGTGCGACCTTGCACATAACGTGCCGCGATGAATGAGGCAAACGTCAGCGCCAGCATAAAATATTGGTTAGTGAGAAATTCCACGGCGACGGGTGATGATTTTGCGAGTAATCTGGTGAACCCACCCGGTTACTGCGATTACTAAAAAGATGCTTATCACTGTGGCGGCCACAATCGGTAGCCATTGGTCCTTGATGATGCCGAGGCAGTTCATCAGGCCCACACCGGCGGGCACAAAGAAGAATCCGATGTTCGACACCAAAAAGTCGGATAATTTTTCAATCCATTGTGGCTTCACCCACCCCATCTTCAGCGCGAAGGTGAGCGTGAGCATGCCGATGATGCTCGAGGGGATTGGCACCCCCGTGAGCCACACAATCAGTTCGCCCAGGGCAAGGAAGGCGAAGATAATGGCGCATTGATAAATCATAGCATTGAACGTTTTGGCCCGGGAGCCGTGAGGGGGAGAGTGCGCGCGAGCGTGCCGGGAGAAATGAGAAACCCATCCGCAAATGAGAAGCTCTTCACGGATGGGGTTAATAGGGTTATTGTGAGATGCGGCTGAAACCGCCGATGGTTAGAATTCAGCCGATTTCGGTGTGCGCGGGAAGGGAATCACGTCGCGGATGTTGGTCATGCCGGTAACAAAGAGCACGAGGCGCTCGAAGCCGAGGCCGAAGCCCGAGTGAGGCACTGTGCCGAAACGACGTGTGTCGAGATACCACCACATATCTTTCATCGGGATGTTGAGTTCTTCGATGCGGCCGAGAAGTTGTTCGTAGCTCTCTTCGCGCTCTGAACCGCCGATGATTTCACCGATAGCGGGGAAGAGCACATCCATGGCGCGAACGGTCTTGTTGTCGTCGTTGAGTTTCATGTAGAACGCCTTGATCTCTTTGGGGTAGCCGGTGAGGATTACCGGGCGTTTGAAGTGCTTTTCAACGAGGAAGCGTTCGTGTTCGCTCTGCAGGTCAACGCCCCATTTTACGGGGAATTCAAATTTGTGGCCCGACTCTTCGAGAATCTTGATGCCCTCAGTGTAGGAGAGGCGCACAAAGTCTTCGTTGCAAACCGATTCCAAGCGGCTGATGAGCTCCTTGTCGTAGTGTTCGGCGAGGAATTCGATGTCGTCGCGGCAGTTGTCGAGAGCGTAGCGGATGCAATATTTCAGGAAGTCTTCGGCGAGGTCCATGTTTTCATTGATGTCGATGAAAGCAACTTCCGGTTCAATCATCCAGAACTCGGCCAGGTGGCGGGGAGTGTTGGAGTTTTCGGCGCGGAATGTGGGGCCGAAGGTGTAGATTGCACCGAGTGCTGTGGCTCCGAGTTCGCCTTCAAGCTGACCGGAAACGGTGAGCGCGGTGGGCTTGCCGAAGAAGTCGGCCGAGTAGTCGATAGCGCCCTCTTCGGTGCGGGGCAGGTTGTTGAGGTCCATGGTTGTTACCTGGAACATTGCGCCGGCGCCTTCACAGTCGCTGGCTGTGATGAGCGGGGTGTTCAGGTAGTAGAAACCGTGTTCCTGGAAGTATTTGTGGATTGCGTAAGCCAGGGTTGAACGCACGCGCAACACAGCCGAGAAGGTGTTGGTGCGCGGACGCAGGTGGGCTATTTCGCGAAGGAATTCCAGCGAGTGACCTTTCTTTTGCAGGGGGTAAGCTTCGGGGTCGGCTGTGCCGTAGATTTCCAAGGTTTTGGCTTGGATCTCGATGCTTTGGCCTTTGCCTTGGCTCTCAACCAATTGACCGTCGACGTGGCAAGCGGCACCGGTGGTGAGCGGTTTGAGCTGCTCGTCGGTGAAGTTGTTCATGTCGAAAACGATTTGGATGTTTTTGATGGTGCTGCCATCGTTGAGTGCAACAAATTGCACATATTTGTTGCCGCGGTGGGTTCTTACCCATCCTTTCACACACACTTCGGTGCCAACGAGCTCTGAAGCCTTAGCAAAAAGATCGGCTATTTTTTGTCGTTTCATATAGTTGTATAAAATGTGTGAGGGTGTGCCAACCAAAGGTTAACACACCGTCTCACTATTCTGTATTATTCGAATGAACCCATTTTGAGGAAGTTAACCTCTTCCTGGGTGAGATAACGCCAGCGTCCGCGAGGCAAGTTCTTTTTGGTGAGGCCTGCGAAGTACACGCGGTCGAGTTTTGTGACGTGATATCCGAGCGATTCGAATATGCGGCGCACAATGCGGTTGCGACCTGAGTGGATTTCGATGCCGGCTTGGTTGCGGTCGGTTTCGGTAGCGTAGGAGATTGCGTCGGCGTGGATGG
>CAZDIC010000137.1:0-2276 GCA_964505395.1 uncultured Alistipes sp.
CAGCACCGCCGGCGAGGACAAGGAACTGGAAGAGATGCTGCTGCGCGAAAGCATCGCGCTCTTGAATATGGCATGCCCCCCACATCGGGTATGGGTATCGGCATGGACCGCCTCGTTATGCTTATGACCGGGCAGACCACAATCCAGGAGGTGTTGCTCTTCCCGCAGATGCGCCCCGAAAAGGTGGCTCGTCGCGACAAGGAGGAGGCCTTCACCGCCAAAGGTGTGCCCGCCGAGTGGGTTGCACCGCTGCAAAAGGCCGGTATTCTCACCGTTGAAGCTCTCTCGGGCGCTGTGGCCGGCAAACTTCATCAGGAACTTTGCGGAATCAACAAGAAGTTCAAGCTCGGGTTGAAGAACCCCGCCATTGATGAGGTAGAGAATTGGATTGGTGCCGCTGCTGCCGAATAACTTTGGCCGGCAACGACTCCGATTGATACCTATAAGTCAAGGTGCGCGCAACAACGAAATAGCTGTGGCTCCGGTGAAAGCCGGAGCCGACAGCACAAACCTTCGGCAACCTCGCATCTTGCAACAACGAAAAACTAACTATTGACATGATATCGAAAGATTTTCCGGGGAAAGTAGCGGTCATGGGTGGTGGCAGCTGGGCTACAGCGTTAGCCAAACTTCTGCTTCGTAATCGCGAAACTATAATGTGGTACATGCGCCGCGACGACCGTATCGAGGACTTCATGCGCCTGGGACACAATCCGGCATATCTCACAGATGTGCTTTTCGATGTGCAACGCATCGAGTTCTCATCTGACATAAACCATATAGCGGAGAAGGCTGACACGTTGATGTTGGTTATGCCTTCGCCATATTTTAAAAGCCACTTGGAGAAACTGACCGTCGACATCAGCGACAAATTCGTGGTATCGGCAGTGAAGGGCATTGTGCCGGGCGAGAACCAACTCGTTACCGACTATATGCACGATGTGTTTCATGTTTCTTACGACAAGATGCTGGTGGTTAGCGGCCCCTGCCACGCTGAAGAGGTGGCACTCGACCGTCCCACCTACCTCACCATCGGTTGTCACGACAAGGAGGCTGCAAAACATTTCGGCCAAGTGCTCTGTGGCGCCAAAAACTGCCACTACATCCCCACATGCGATGTTGACGGTGTGGAGTATGCCGGAGTGCTCAAGAACGTGTTTGCCATCGCTGCCGGCATTGTGCACGGCATGAAGAAAGGCGACAACTTCCTGGCTATGCTCGTCAGCAACGCCGTGCGCGAAATGGAACGTTTCCTCAACGCCGTTAACCCTCGCCAACGCCAAATTTGCGACAGTGTGTATCTCGGCGACCTTTTGGTCACCAGCTACTCGCGTTTCAGCCGTAACCACAACTTCGGCTCCATGATTGGTAAAGGCTACTCGGTAAAGGCCGCGATGATGGAGATGGAACAAACCGCCGAAGGCTACTATGGCGCGAAATGCATCCACGAAATCAACCGTCAGTATGAGGTGTCGATGCCTATCGCCGACACCGTCTACGACATCCTATACCGTCGTGTACGCCCCGAGACAGCCATTATGCGTCTCGCCGAGGTGCTCGACTAACACCACGCTCTCTCGCCACTCACAAGCTTGCAATGCCCGATGATTGAACTTCGCGACATACGAAAGAGCTACGACACCCTTGAGGTTATCAAGGGTGTGAACCTTTCTGTGGCCGACGGTGAGATTCTCGCCATTGTGGGCGCCAGCGGTGCGGGAAAATCCACGCTCCTTCACATCATGGGCACCATTGACCGCCCCGATTGCGGCACAGTGCTCTACAACGGCACCGATGTGTTTCGTATGGCCGAGAAAAAGCTCTCGGCTTTTCGCAACGGCAACATCGGTTTTGTGTTTCAGTTTCATCAGCTTCTGCCCGAGTTCACCATGCTCGAAAATGTGGCAATGCCGGCCCTTATTGCCGGCACCGGGCGGAAAGAGGCCTTTGCTCACGCGCAAGAACTCATTAAATATATGGGGCTTACCGACCGCATGAGCCACAAACCCGCCGAGCTCTCGGGTGGTGAAAGGCAGCGTGCCGCTGTGGCCCGTGCGCTCATGAACCGTCCCGGAGTGATTCTCGCCGACGAGCCCTCGGGAAGCCTCGACAGCGCCAATCGTCGCGAACTTCACAAACTGTTTTTCGACCTGCGACGCGACATGGGGCAGACCTTTGTTATCGTAACCCACGATGACTCACTTGCCGCCGACGCCGATCGCATTGTGCGTATGGCCGACGGCATGATTAGTTCAATCACTAACGGTACGGGAGGA
>CAZDIC010000137.1:2376-4809 GCA_964505395.1 uncultured Alistipes sp.
TTCTCCGATGACTCGGAGGTTGAGGTGGGCAACTCTGTGTTTATGGCCTACACGCCCGCTGTCGGGAAGGCCTACGTCAACTCCGACATCACCGTGCAGGCTTGGGCACGAACCATGAACCTCGCCCTATTGCAATCAAGTGTCGACGCCCTCACCGGCTGGGATAAAGACCCCGTGTGGATTAACAGCCTCTGGCGTGCCGGCAACAAAATAATTGTCAGAGCCATGCTCACCTACGACACCGAACCGCGCACCTTCGCCCTTGTCCTCGACAAAGAAACACTTCGCGACGAGTACCCCGAAGCTTACCTGGTTCACTATCGCAGCACCGACACCGACAATTTCCGACGACAATACTACGCCGCTTTCGACGTGGCAAACCTTTGGACCTACGCCACCTGTCGCGGCCTACGTATTCACGTCAACAACTCAAACGTGACAAGCGCAACTCTCTTCGTTGTTGACAACCCCAACAAATGAAAATTGAGTTAATTAAATTAGTATAAATCGCATAATATTAAATAATTATGGCAGAAAACAAACAAGAGCTCAAAATCGAGCTCACCCCCGAAGTTGCAACCGGCCACTACTCAAACTTGGCCGTTATCTCTCACACTCCCGGCGAATTCTTCGTTGATTTCATCAATGTTGCTCCCAACATGCCCCAAGCACGCGTTCAGAGCCGCATCATCATGACTCCCGAAAACGCTAAGAACCTGTTGTTCGCTCTCCGCGACAACTTGCAGAAGTATGAAAGCAACTTCGGCGAAATCCAACACAAAGCCCCCAAGGGTGGTAACACCAACAACGGTGGCATCCCCAACCCCTTCCAGGCTTAATATCACCGACACTTTTTCGGAGGCATTTACCCGAAATAAACATTAACGGATGGGCGCACACAAAACCGGTGCGTCCCTCCGTTGTTAAAATAGAGAGCCTCCAACTCAAACAACTCAACAACTATAAATCGCAACAAAATGAAAGCGCATCAGCTCTGCATATACAACTCAATGTCACGCCAAAAAGAGGCGTTCCGTCCACTCCACGAAGGTAAAGTTGGAATGTATGTCTGTGGCCCCACGGTCTATGGCGACGGCCACCTCGGCCACGCTCGCCCCGCAATCACATTCGACGTTCTCTTCCGTTATCTGCGTCACTTAGGCTACAGCGTGAGATATGTCCGCAACATCACCGATGTGGGCCACTTGGAGCATGATGCCGACGAAGGCGAAGACAAAATCGCAAAGAAGGCACGCTTGGAACAGCTTGAACCGATGGAAGTGGTGCAATATTACCTCAACCGCTACCACGACGCTATGGCGCGCCTCAATGTGCTTCCCCCGTCGATCGAGCCGCACGCTTCGGGCCACATCATCGAGCAAATCAATTATGTGCAGTCGATTCTCGATGCCGGATATGCCTACATCAGCAACGGCTCCGTTTACTTCGACGTGCCTAAATATAATGCCGACCATCACTATGGCAAACTCTCGGGACGCGACATCGACGAGCTCCGCAGCGAGACACGTGCCCTCGACGGTCAACAAGAGAAACATAACCCTGCCGACTTCGCCCTATGGAAAAAGGCCCAACCCGAACACATCATGCGTTGGCCCTCGCCCTGGAGCGACGGTTTCCCCGGCTGGCACCTCGAATGCTCTACCATGAGTGAAAAATATCTCGGCGAACGTTTCGATATCCACGGTGGCGGCATGGACCTGAAGTTCCCCCACCATGAGTGTGAAATCACCCAGAGCGTAGCCCACAACGGCCACGAAACGGTTAAATATTGGATGCACAACAACATGATTACCATCAACGGTCAGAAGATGGGCAAGTCGTTGGGCAACTTCATCACCCTCGATGAATTCTTCACCGGCTCACACCCCCTGCTCACACAGGCCTACTCGCCGATGACCATCCGCTTCTTCATCCTCCAGGCTCACTATCGCTCAACCGTCGATTTCTCAAACGAAGCACTGCAAGCCTCTGAGAAGGCCCTCGACCGTATGCTCGAAGGATGGCGCCGCCTCGCCGATGTGAAACCGCAAACCGAATCGACCATTGCTGCCGAAGTGGATGCCCTCGAAGGCAAGTGCTACGAGGCTATGGACGACGACCTCAACACCCCCATCACCATTGCCCACCTCTTTGAGGCTGTAAGCCTTATCAACAAGGTGCGCGACGGCCACGCAACAGCAACCGCCGACGACGTTGAAAAACTTCGTCAGCTCTTCAACACCTTCCTGTTTGACATCCTCGGTGTGAAGGCCGAAGCTGCCGGTGTTGACAACGAAAAAGCCCTGGAACCTTATCGTGGTGCCGTTGACCTCCTTTTGCAGGTGCGCGCCGAAGCGAAAGCGAAAAAAGATTGGGCTACAAGCGACCTTATTCGCGACCGCTTGGCTGCCCTCGGTTTCGCCATTAAGGACA
>CAZDIC010000138.1:0-4681 GCA_964505395.1 uncultured Alistipes sp.
CACAACGAAGCCCAAGCGTGCGACACCGATCGCATTGTGCGATTCTTTGATGGCCGAATTATCTCATAAAATCTGCACAGTCATGAAAACCAAGATAATACAGATAATCTACGACATGCGTCACCAACCGGTGATTGCATGGGTGACAGTGCTCGGAACGGCCATGTCGGTGTTCCTAATCCTCATTGTGGTAATGATGCAGAATGTTGGTGTTGCGAATATCGCACCTGAAACACATCGCGACAGAATGTTGTATGGCAAATATATACACTACACCGACACTAACCGTCAAGACTATAATTCGTCAAGCGGTTTCTCTTATTCCATTGCACGCAAGCTCTATGCCGATTTGGATGGCGTGGAACAAACATCGTATCTCTGCTCCGACCTCCAAAATATGGATGTGAAAGGTGTTACAGATGAGACTTTCTCGGCTAAAACACGTCTCTGTGATGCTTCGTTTTGGAAGGTTTACGACCATAAGTTGGTTGCAGGTCGATTCTTTTCCGATGAGGAGGCCAAAGCCGAAGCTCGTGTTGCAGTTATTTCAGAGTCGGTAGCTCGTAGGCTGTTTAACAGTGTAGATGCTGTCGGTCAGAAATTCTCGTGCGATCACAAAACGTTTACCGTTGTCGGCATAGTTAAGGATTCATCGCTTTTGGCCACTATGGCATGTGGAGAGGTGTTTGTTCCCTTCCCGTTCAGCAATGAAAACTATAATAATGAGGCTAATAACTGGGGCGAAATTACGGTAGCATTGCTATTGCGCAAGGGCGTAAAGCAAGAGGATGTGCGTAATCAGGTGAGGAAACGTTATGCCGAATACGACACCGAATTGGCTTCCCAAAATCTAAAAACAGTTTATCATGAATCCCCGTTCGATCAAGCTACCATCGCCTCCGGCATAAGTGGTAGTAATGATACACCGGAACATGAAAGTAGTGACCGATTGCGAGTTTACATCTACATCATGCTACTTATAATTCCGGCTATTAACCTGAGTAGTATGTTGCACAGTCGCATGACGCGCCGTGTTAGTGAAATCGGCGTTCGTAGAGCTTATGGATGCACCCGTGCTCGCATTGTGGGTGATATCGTAATTGAAAACATGCTGATAACGCTTGTCGGAGGTGTCGTGGGTCTGGTCGTTGCCATTTTGTTTGCAATCTTCTACGATGGCATTTTTGATGTGGCAAACGGGACCACGACCCCGGCGTTGAGTATGATTTTAAATTGGACTACCGTTATAGCCACATTGCTGGCTTGCCTGGCACTTAACCTTATTAGCGCAGCTATTCCGGCCTGGCGTGCATCTCGCCTTAATCCGGTTGATGCAATAAACTCTAACCACAACTAAAGCTTGACAATGATGAAACGCAGACTTTTTACTCAAATGCGCACAGAGTGGCGCTCAAATGTGTGGATGATAGTGGAGCTCACTATTGTCGGGCTGATAGTGGCTTTGATTACAATGGTGTTGGCACAAATTATTTGTTCGCGCAATAGCAATGAGGGCTTTGACCTTACCGATGTTTATGTGGGTTCAAATAATACGCTGACCAAGGATGCCGACAACTATGTGCAGTATGATGACCTACAGCCGTATTTCGAGGATATGAATGTGCTGTTGCGGAAACTTCGTGACAATCAGTATGTGGATATGGTTGCCACCGGTTCCGAAGCCATGCCCTACAACTATAACTACCACGGGAACACGTTTACATATTGTGCCGACGGTGATACTCTGCGGTATCAAGGTAATTTGCGATATTTTTCGCCCGAACTTGTGCGTTTGGTTCGACTTACCGGCCCTCGCGGTGAGACGACCGAGCAGTTAGCTACAGCTCTTGAAAATGGAGAGTGGCTTGTGTCGCCTCACGCAGATTTTGACTTCCGCCCAAGTTGCGACCCATATCAAATCAAGGGTAAATCAGTTATAATGAATGACGATGCGACTAATGTTGTTCACGTCGGCGCCGTTTGTTATGGTATTCCACGCAATGATTATGAGCCGATTATAAGTGGTTGCATAATTGCATCTTTTCGTTACTACAGAGGTCTGCCCACTCAAATTATAGTACGTGTTAAACCTGGAATGGGCCGCAAATTCCTCGAGTCTCTAAAAGCTAAAGATCTGGAACAAGGGAATTTGTATTTCAACAACTTTACCTCAATTGAGGATATGCGCGACAATGCACAACGCGACATCGATAATACAATGCGTAATCTTGTTATCTGTGCGGTGTTCTTGCTCGTAGCGGTATTCCTCGGTTTCCTCGGTTCATTCTGGTTCCGAACACAGCAACGTGTGCCCGAAATAGCACTGCGAAAGGTTAATGGCGCCACGCAATGGCAGATATTTAGTCGGTTGATTAGCGAAGGTTTGATACTACTGTTAATATCAGCTTTGATTTTCACGCCGATCTGTTTCTACTTAATTCATATAGGTGTGACGAGCGGCTTTATGAATTTTGGCCCACAAATGCCAACCTATATAGCCTATGTAATTACATTAGTTCTGCTGGCAGCAATGATTATTGCCGGAATATGGTTCCCCGCCCGCAGGGCAATGAAGGTTGAACCAGCTAATGCATTAAAGGATCAATGAAGAACAGCTTTTTTCTACTTATAATAATTCTCCTCTTGCCGTCGCGATTGACGGCAAGGGAGATTACTCTCTCGCTTGAAGATGCGATTGACATGGCACGTGTGCACAGTGTTGATGCAGCAGAAGCGCTTGATGAGCTGCGAACCGCCTACTGGGAGTGGCGCACCTTCCGTGCCGATCAGTTGCCTGAGGTGACACTCAATGCCTCTGCACCGTCGTATGCCAATCAATACACATCTTACATGAACGAAAACGGTGAGTATAGTTACGTTCGTTCAAAAACGCTTGAAGCTGAAGGCCAACTTTCGGTAACGCAAAATGTGCGCCTCACCGGAGGAACTGTTTCGATAAACTCTTCGCTTGATTTCTTACGTCAGTTTGATGGCGGTTTGTCAAACCGATATATGACAATCCCTATTGCTATCACTCTAAACCAACCGATTTTTGGTGTGAACACAATGAAGTGGGATGCCAAAATTGAACCTGTGAAATATGCCGAGGCAAAGGCTAAATTTCTCAGTGCCACAGAGGATGTTGCGCGGCTCACCGTTGAATATTTCTTTACACTGATAATGAGTCGCGAGAATGTTGACATAGCTCAACAAAACCTTGATAATGCCGAGAAGCTTTACACGGTGGCTGTCGAAAAAAGAAAGATGGGGCAAATCAGCGAAAACGACTTGCTACAAATGGAGCTGAATGTGCTGTCGGCACGCTCGTCTCTTACCGACTATACCAGCACATTAAAGGCAAATATGTTTCAATTGCGCACATTTCTCGACCTTGGTGAGGATGTGGAAATTGTGCCGCAAATACCCGATGCAGTGCCGAGTGTTGAGATTAGTTACGACGAAGCCCTTGATAAAGCTCTTGCAAATAACAAGTTCGCAAAAAATATGATTCGTCGCCAGCTGGAGGCTGACTATCAAGTGGCAAAAGCAAAGGGAAATCTACGAGAAATAAATTTGTTTGCGCAGATTGGTTACACAGGTACCGATACGCAGTTCAGCGCTGCATATAGCCGATTAAAGGCAAATGAAATTGTGCAGGTAGGTTTCTCAATACCTCTGCTTGATTGGGGTAAGCGTCGCGGGCAGGTGAAGGTGGCCGAAAGTAATCGTCGTGTGACTGAGAGCACGCTGCGTCGCGAGAAGATGGATTTCAATCAGGAAATATTTTTGCTTGTGGAGCGTTTCTCAAATCAACAGCAACAACTCGACATAGCTGTGCGTTCTGATGAGATTGCTCAAAAACGCTATGCCACAAATGTGGAAACATATTTGATAGGCAAAATATCAACGCTCGACCTTAACGATTCGCAGGTTACGAAGGACGAAAGTCGCAGGGAATATGTTAATGAGCTGTATAAATATTGGAACTATTGGTATCAACTTCGTTCACTGACTCTCTATGATTGGTCAACTCACGACAATATCAATGCCGATATTGCTCGCTTGGTTAAAATGTAAGCGTTAGTTTTTGTATAATGGAGAATTTTAAGTAATTTTAGCATCTAAAAACTTGAGAAATGATACTGATTGTTGATGATGATATTGCTATAAGGCAGTCGATTGGGCTGATGTTACGTCAGGCCAAGTTTGACTTTGAGGCGGTCTCTAATGAAGCCGATTGCCTCGTTGCCGTGCGTAGGGGCAACGTGCAATTGGTCATACTTGACATGAACTTAACGCTCGCTACGACCGGAGAACAGGGAATAGAGATTCTACGTAAAATCAAAATCCTGACACCCGATGTGCCGGTAATCTTGATATCAGCGTGGGGCACAATCCCGTTAGCTGTGCAAGGCATGAATTATGGCGCGGTTGATTTTGTAACCAAGCCATGGAACAATCGTGATTTACTTAACAAAATACGCAAGGCGCTTGATGCAGTCAAACCTCAAAAGCCGAAAACGCTTGAAGAGGCGGAGCGGGACGCAATACTGGAGGCTATTAAACAGGGAGATGGCAGTCTGACCCGGGTGGCTGCGACATTGGGCATCACTCGCCAAGCACTTTATCGTCGCATGGAAAAATACGGAATACAACAATGAGATATACCATCTATTTTGTG
>CAZDIC010000139.1:0-4680 GCA_964505395.1 uncultured Alistipes sp.
AAGCTCACGCTGACCGCGACCGATGGGCACCATGGCATCAACTGCCTTGATACCGGTTTGCAACGGTTGGTTAACCGGCTGACGGAAAATAACACCGGGGGCTTTACGTTCCAACGGCATCAAGAAACGTTCACCTTCAATGGGACCGCGACCGTCGATGGGTTCACCCAAGATGTTGATAACACGACCAAACACTCCCTCTCCAACCGGAATGGAAGCGATTTCGCCGGTGCGACGAACTGCCATGTTCTCGGTAACCTTGTTAACTTCGTTGAGCAGAATCACACCAACGTTGCTCTCCTCAAGGTTGAGGGCCACACCTTTCACGCCGTTTTCAAATTCCACCAGCTCATTAGCGCACACATTTTCGAGACCGTAAACGTGGGCAACGCCATCACCGACCTCAAGCACTGTGCCAACCTCCTCGAAAGTCACGCTTTTATTTACGCTTTCGAGTTGCTGTTTTAAAACTTCTGAAATCTCGCTTGGATTAATCATTCTTTATGAAATAATAAGAGAGTGTTATTACTATTCCTTTTTACCTATCCCCTAACTTCCACTTGTTTCGCTCACCATCGTGGCAATCGGCGATATGCCGAAGCCCGCAGGCGAGTGTGATATCTTTTAATGCCCCAACAGGCGCAATTGCAACTGTTTCAATTCGTTTTTCACCGAGGCATCAAGTTTTTCGGAACCGATGTTCACCGAAAAACCGCCGATTAAACTCGGATCAATTTTTGAAACATATTCCATTGAGCCACCGCCAAGATGCGAAGAAATAAGTTTTTTCAAACGCGCTTCCTCAGCGGCATCCATCGGAGCGGCCGATGTAACTTCCACACGATAGATGTTGTTAGCCTTACGGTAACCGTTGATATAGGCCAACGCAATCTGACGAGTCAAAGCCAAACGGTTGTTCTGTCTCAGCAATTTCAAGAAATCAAGATAAGCCTCATCTGACTTGTCTGACCCTGCTGCCGTTGCCAGGAGCTGTAACTTCTTTTCAGCGGCAATAAACGGATTTGAAATGGTTGCATCAAGCGCCCCCTGTTGCTCAAAGCCGGCAACAAGTGTGGTCATAAGTTCATACAAGCGCGCATCCTGATGCTTTTCTACCGCAAACTTGAGCAACGCTTTTGCATAGCGCCCGGGTATCAAACCTTCATTCATGGCTTTATCTCAATATTTGTAGTTTTCTCTAATTAGTTTTGAGTCTCTATTTCGTCAAGAAGTGAGTTAACCAGACGCTTTTGGGCGTCGTTATCCTTCAGCTGCTCGCGGGTCACTTGACCGGCGATAGCCAATGCATAACGGCTCACCTCGTCGCGTAAGCTCTTTTCGGCTTCTTTACGGCTCTGTTCGATCGACACTTTGGCTTGCTCCAACACCTTTTGAGCCTCCTTCTTCGCATCTTCTTTGGCTGCCTCGATGATTTGAGTTTTCATCTTGTTAGCCTCAGCGATGATGTCGGCTTGTTGATGACGGGCTTCGGTCACATAGCGCGATGCCTCATCATTGGCTTTTTCGAGCTTTTCTTTTGCTTCTTGGGCATATTCCACACCCTTGTCAATCAGATCAGCTCGATTATCGACGCCTTTCATGATTGCAGGCCATGCAAATTTCCACAATATGAACAGGAGGATCGCAAAAGATACGAACATCCAAATCGTCAATCCGAAATCTACCTTAAATAGTTCCATAAAAACCTTTTTAAAAGTGTTGGTATATTCCGGCACTTATTCCTAATCGCCTCTCCCCTCCGGCTACACCGGAGGAGAGACACGATTTATAGGGTTATGCCAGACCGACTGCTCGATGAATAATTATACGAACAGTGCAAGAACGCAAACGATGACAGCAAACAAAGCCACACCTTCAACAAGAGCGGCAATCACAATCATGTTTGAACGGATATCGCCGGCAGCCTCAGGCTGGCGTGCGATTGCTTCCATAGCCGATGCACCGATTTTACCGATACCGATACCTGCTGCGATAGCTGCAATACCGGCGCCGATAGATGCGCCAAGACCTACAAGTGCTTCAGCTGCTAAAATCAATCCTAACATAGTGCTTAATTTTTGAGAGTTATTGTTTTTAGTAATTTTATTCTATTTGTTTTGTCGCTCTGCTGCGCCAATCGGGCCCAACAGAATTATTCTGCTACTGCTTTCGCTTCCTCGTGATGCGGCTCCTCTTGGGCCAACGAGATGAAGATGGTTGAAAGCATGGTGAACACGTAAGCCTGGATAAAGCTTACCAACACATCAATTAAGAGCATGAACACAGAGAAAAGTGTTGACACAACAGCTGTGCCGGAGGCTACAGCCATGCCCATCGCCCCAAAGATGAAAATCAAGAGGGTGAGCACCAACACAATCATGTGACCGCCCATCATGTTGGCAAACAAACGCACTGTCAACGCTGCGGGCTTGGTGAACATGCCAAACACCTCGATAATGGGCATAATGGGAAGAGGAAATTTCAGCCACATGGGAACATCGGGCCAGAAGATATCCTTCCAATAGTGCTTGTTACCGAAAAGGTTTGTCATCAAGAAGGTCATGATTGCGAGAGTCATTGTAACCGCAATGTTACCTGTTACATTGGCACCACCGGGGAAGACAACAATCAAGCCTAACAAGTTCATGAAGAATATGAAGAAGAACACAGTCAACAAGTAGGGAGCAAAACGCTTTGCTTTCGTACCGAGAGTTGACTTGATAACTCCGACATATATGAATTCAACAACCACCTCAAAGGCACCCAAGAACTTGCGCGGGGCCTTGTAGGGGTTCTTTTTATACCAATGAGCCAAGGCGAGAGTGCACCACATCACCAAAACGATTGCGATAAGCAGAGCGCACACATTTTTGGTGATTGACACATCCCAAGGTTTCAATTCCTGACCATCTACAATCTCAACAACTTTACCCTTGTAATCACCGTCTTCAGCAATTTTAAAGGTAGCATTGCCATCTTGATAGGTGTCGCCGTGAGTAAGGCGCGACGATGAGAATATGTGCAAACCGTCGTGACCATACACGATAATCGGCAACGGAATGCGTTTGTGATGGTTGAAAGGCACTTCCCAACCATACGCGTCGCCCAAGTGCTCGAATATTGTTTCTTTCAGATTCGGCGATTCCTCTTCTGTGGCTTCCTCCGCAGCTTCCGCAGCCTCAACTGCAACACCGTCGGCTTGGGCCACACTCTCCTCCGCCACTGTTTGTGCATTGATGCCAAACACTGCCGAAAGCAAAAGGGTCAATATAAACAAAACTCGCTTCATTTACGACTGTTTTTATTCTCACTCAATATATACACACTGAAACCACATCTCTATCCACGTCAGCTATGCCACCATCAATGTCGATAGCCTGATCGTTGCCGTCGATGCGGTAAACGATTTTGCCGAGCATCAAAGTTGAGATGAGCGATGCATGGTGTGGAAGCACCGTAAAACGGCCCTTTTCACCGGGGAGAGTCACCATTGTGGCCTCACCCTCAAAAAGGATTTTTTCTGCTGATATAATTTTCAGTGTCATAACCTATTCCCTATTTTCCTTAACTGCGATTATTGCAATTGTGATTAAGCGCCGACTTCGGCAAGCATCTTCTTACCCTTCTCAATAGCCTCGTCGATTGTGCCGACATTGAGGAATGCTTGTTCGGGGTATTCATCAACTTCACCGGCAAGAATCATCTTGAAGCCACGGATGGTTTCGCTCAGCGGCACCATAACACCGGGCAGACCGGTGAACTGCTCTGCAACGTGGAACGGTTGCGAGAGGAAGCGCTGCGCTCTACGAGCACGTGCCACAACAAGTTTATCATCGTCGCTCAATTCATCAACACCAAGGATGGCGATGATGTCTTGAAGTTCATTATATTTCTGCAACAGCTGTTTAACGGCCTGAGCAGTGTTATAGTGGTCTTCGCCAATGATATTCGGGTCGAGAATACGTGAAGTTGATTCCAACGGGTCAACTGCCGGATAGATACCAAGCTCTGAGATTTTACGGCTCAACACTGTGGTAGCGTCCAAGAAGTTGAAGGTTGTGGCAGGAGCCGGGTCGGTCAAGTCGTCGGCAGGCACATAGATTGCCTGCACAGATGTGATTGAGCCGTTTTTGGTTGAGGTGATACGTTCTTGAAGAGTACCCATCTCAGAGGCCAATGTAGGTTGATAACCCACAGCCGAAGGCATACGGCCAAGAAGTGCCGACACCTCAGAACCGGCCTGAGTGAAACGGAAGATGTTGTCGATGAACAACAAGATATCTTTACCGCCACCGTCTTGATCACGGAACTGCTCGGCAACGGTCAAACCTGACAGAGCCACACGCAAACGTGCGCCCGGCGGTTCGTTCATCTGACCGAACACCAATGTTGCCTGAGAGTCCTTAACCTCGTTCATGTCAACATCGGCAAGGTTCCACTCGCCTTTTTCAAGACCTTCGCGGAATTTGTCGCCATATTTCATAACACCGCTCTCAATCATTTCACGGAGAAGGTCGTTACCCTCACGAGTACGTTCACCTACACCGGTAAACACTGAGAATCCGTTGTGGCCCTTGGCGATGTTGTTGATAAGCTCCATAATGAGCACGGTTTTACCTACACCGGCACCACCGAACAGACCGATTTTACCACCCTTGCTGTAAGGCTCGAGGAGGTCAA
>CAZDIC010000140.1:0-4640 GCA_964505395.1 uncultured Alistipes sp.
GAGAGGGTGGCGTGCTAGGCCACTACACTAAATCGCCATTTTTTTGTTGCATTGTTGTGATAATGTCGCTGTCACATTGCCGCTGCAATGCCGTTGTTGTTTCAACGATGCAAAGGTAGTAACTATTGGTGAGACTGCCAAATTTTCCACAAGGAATTTTACAATTTTGCTGAAAATAATTTATTTCGAAACTTGCTCGAACATTGGCTACGGCTATCTTTCCGGGACGTTGTGGCCTGTTGGGTCGCTCGTTTTGACTACAAATGGAGCAGTCCGCTGACGCCTCGGTATAGACCGACGATGGCCATAATCATCAGTATACCACCGATAATGCGGTTGAAAATCCAGAGCGAACGCACGTTGAAATGTGCGCGCACTTTGTTGACGAAGAAGGTGATCAGCCACCACCAGAAAAGCGCACCTAAAATAATGGCGGCATAACCTGCGATGTAGTGGTATGAATGAAATTCAGTGTCGAGGAAGTGGAATCGTCCAAACAGACCGATGATAAAAAACAGAATCAGAGGGTTGGCAAAGGTGAACAGAAAGCCGGTGCTGAAGTCTTTCCAAAAGGTGTTGGGCGCATTGTCGGGTTTTTTAAGGGCTATCGTTGGGTTGCTCTTAAAAAGGTAGAGCGCAAATGCAATCAACACTACGCTGCCGATTACTTGCAACAGCATTTGTTGCCCTTCGATGAAGTCGATGACAAACGACATGCCGAAGCCGGCAAACAAGCAGTAGGTCAAATCGGATAGGGCAGCGCCTACTCCGGTAAAGAATGCTGCATTGCGCCCCTTGTTTAATGTGCGCTGAATGACCAACATGCCAACCGGGCCCATTGGCGCCGAGATGAAGATGCCAATGAGAATACCTGATGTGATTATCTGCTCGAATAACTCCATACTGTTGCAAATTTAGCGAAACTCCGCCTATCATCCAAATATTTGCAGTTGCTTTATCGAACCTTTAAACGTCGATTATAGCGCTTTTATTGCGTTAAATCCGTTACTTTTCTGTGTGTTATGTTCGCTTTGCAATGAATTGTGGCTGATGTTAAAAATAATCTTCAACAAAGTGGCATCGCGCTTGCAATCCGCTTTGTTGAAGATTATGTTAGGGGTGGGGATAGCCGCTTGGCTATATCACCACTGTTTATTCACTTGTGAGGTCAACTGCGTAGTAAACTTTGCGCCCGGTGGGATAGATGCCGGTGATGAACATCACTTTGTCTGACTCGTTGCTCTTCATGATGGCATCGTAAATCTTCTCAACATCCTCGGTGGTGCGTACGCGGCTGTTGTTGATGTCAAGGATGATGAAGCCTTCTTTGATGCCGGCTTCTTTAAATTTACCGTTCGTCAGTTTAGCAACTTTGATACCTGATGTCATGCCCAACTCTTTGAGTTGTTCACTCGACAATTCGGTGAATGCGCAACCGAGAGCGGAGAAGTCGCCCGAACGTGTTACCTTGGTGTCGCCTTGTGTGTTGCGGAGGGTAACCTCAGTGGTGCACTCCTTGTTGTCGCGGATATATTTGATAGCAATCTTGTCGCCGGGGCGATATTTGCTAATCTCGCCTTGCAGCTGTGCCGAGTTGTGGGTGGCGGTCTTGTTGATGGCGATAATCACGTCACCCTCTTTGAGGCCTGCTTCCATGGCTGCACCACGTTCGGCTACCTCGCCAACGTAAATGCCATCGTTTGTGGCTGTGATTCCTTTCTCTTTAGCCTGCTGCGGTGTGAGTTCGGTGTAGGAGATACCCAACACTGCGCGTTGAACTGTGCCATACTGCTTAATATCGGTAACCACCTTTGTTACGATTGATGTAGGTATGGCGAACGAGTAGCCCACATAGTTGCCGGTTTCGGAGTAGATGGCTGTGTTGATGCCGACCAACTCACCTTTGGTGTTTACCAATGCACCGCCCGAGTTGCCGGGGTTCACAGCTGCATCGGTTTGAATGTAGCTTTCAATGCCCATTTGACGGGAATGTGCTGCGGCTGCTACGCTACGAGCTTTGGCGCTGACAATGCCGGCGGTTACTGTTGATGTGAATCCGAAGGGGTTACCAACGGCCAGAACCCATTCGCCCACTTTCAAGTCGTCGCTATTGCCAATCGGAATTACCGGGAGGTCCTTTGCTTCGATTTTCAGTAGAGCAACATCGGTCGAGGGGTCGCTACCGATTACTTTGGCATTGTAGATGCTGTTGTCGTTGAGCGTTACTTCCAAACGTTCGGCACCTTCAATCACGTGGTTGTTGGTTACGATGTAGCCGTCGGAACTGAGAATTACGCCTGAGCCCAATCCCTTTTGTTGTTCCTGTTTGGGTTGCTCTTGGCGCGGAGTGCTGCGCTGAGGCGTGCCGAAAAAGAATTCATAGAGAGGGTTGGAATCAAATCCGTTTGAACTGTAGCCTTTGGGTGTGGCATAACTTTTGATGCTGACAACGCCGTTGATTGTGCTCTCTGCCGCATGTGTGAAATCGGTTGGAGGAGTTGCTGCTGAGTTGGCTACGGTGTAGACTTGCCCTGATTTGGTGCTCAATCCGTTGTCAAACTTAATATCTTCTTGTCGTGAAATTGCATTGATGGCAAAAGTAGTTAGGGCTGAGCTGACCATTGCGGCCCCAACAATCATTAAAGTGATTTTTCCTGATACTTTCATATTCTTCAATGTGTTAATTCTTATATCCTGTTTTAATATTCCAAGTGTTAATTTTAACTCTTGGTTCTTTGACGCAAAGATAAGGCAAAAGTTTAAACGGTGTATCACCAAATGATAATCTTTAAACAAGTTTAATGCATTTAACCGGTTTGTTAAGTCAAAATTGGGCAACAAATGTAAATACAGTTAAAATCCCCGGCCACGTTGCCATGGCCGGGGATTATTGTTAGTTTGTTTAGTTATCGAGCAAGGTTGAGGTTGAGGGTCAAGCCGTAGGATGTGTTGGTGGTGGGGTAGGAGGAGTTACTTACCAACGGGGTGTTGACTTGGTGGTCAAAGTAGGCTGCAAGGGTGAGTCGGCGACTCAAAATGTAGCTTGCGTTGAAGTTGATGGTCAACGTGCGGGTGCCTGAGGTGGCTTGAGTGTAGTTGTTTTCAATTTTGCGGATGAGCGCCTGTGTGTTTTGCAGCGAGAAGTCTGCGTTGATGGTAAGGTCGTTGCTGACGCCGCTCTGTGTGCCGCCCATCTTCAAGATGGTGTTAAATCCTACAATCTTGTAGCCTGCACCGAGTGTCAATCCACGTGTTGTGGCCTCAACAATTTGTCCGGCTGAAGTGTTCAATGTAAGAGTGCGTTGGTCGCGCCATTCGGCATTCAATTGCAATTCGTTCTTCAGCGTGGTGCTTACACCAATGAGCGGTGCAAATTTCTCGGTGATGGCCACCGATGAAATGTTGTAGGGCGATGATGGGATTGGTTGCCCGGTGAGCGCATCGAGCGTGAATCCCATGTTGTCGCCTACGCTCAGCCAATTGAGATATGATGAGTAACTACCCACCGAGTAGGTACACTGGTAGGCGTGGCTCAAGGTGAAGCTCTTAAAGATGTTGCGCAGGTTACCGAGGTTAACCAATCCATCGTAGGTTATGCGCCAGTTGGGCAGCACCTCCGAGAACGATGGGAACGGGTCGAGATATTGCGAACTTGCGCTTGTGCCGGTGTAGGCAGCCAAGAAAGCCGGGATAAGTACATCCGATGATGTCTGCGACACCGTGCCCACTTCGCTGTTAAACGGCTGTCCGGCCTGTGCATGATCCTTCATGAACCCGGTGGTGGGGTAGGTGGTGTGACGATATTGCGCTTCTACACGGTCAGCAATTGCCGGGATGTTATCAATGAAATTCTGGAAGGCCTGGCTGTAGTAGCCGTCACCGGCACTCGACGAATGTAGTGCTGTTTTGAGTGCTATGTGGGTCTTGGTGTAGGAGCCTGAGCGTGTAATCGGCATGTCGTCATACATAAACTGAATCTGACTCGTGCGGTTGTCGGTACGGTTTGATGTGAGTTGAATCTTCAAGCCTTTAATAGGTTCGAACTGCAATTCAAGGTTCACTTCATTACCTTTCGACCACATAGCCGGTGAAGTTTGACCGTCATCGCAAATCAGCCATCCACGTTCTTTCGCCTTGTAGATGTAGTTTTCATCAGCGAAACCGAATGCAAAGTCCAATCCTGGCGACATCGGTCCGTAAGAGTTTGTTTGGCCGAATATATTGCCGATATCGTTACGGAACAACGGCAACGAGAGGGTGTTGGTGCGTTTGATTTTCAGCGATGCCGAACGGGTGCTCATAAGGAAGCGTAGTGTGTAATCACCGATTTCACGCCACACCGATTTATCCTCTTTCAAAACCTCCTCAATGGTGAACTTGATGTTCTTGTCAGAGTGGGTGAGAATCTCCACAGAGTTGGCGTCGATTATGCGGTGCTTGAACACAAACGGATCTCCATCGGTGGTCTTGGCGGTTATCTTGATTTTTTTGTTGCGCAGATTGTGCTTAATCACGAATGTAGTGTCGGGATTAAGCTTATAAGTGCGTTCAAATTTCTTCGGCTTCTTGGCAACGTTTGACTTCTTGGTGTTGGCAAAACGTTTGTTTACATCCTTGATGTAAGGAATCTTGTTGTACAA
>CAZDIC010000141.1:0-2411 GCA_964505395.1 uncultured Alistipes sp.
CTTGGCGCGGCGGGCAATGCTACGTTGGTCGCGATATGCTATGTAGCGTTTCGCCACCTCTTTGCGGGGTGACTTCATCAACTCGAGCTCAACGCAATCTTGAATTTCCTCAACGGTCATTTGGTCGCGACCGGTAACACCGATTCTGTCGGTGATTTTTTGGATAAGTGCTTCATCTTCGCCAAGCGGAGTTTGCAGCATTGCTTTGCGGATAGCGGCCTTAATCTTTTCTTCGTTAAAGCCCACTACGCGACCATCGCGTTTTAATACGGTTTGAATCATTTCTTGTTGGATTTGTTATATATGGAAAGACTTAAGTTATCTCTCTGTTTGGTGCACTCCAAGCGGTGTGCCTTATTGCTCAACAAAGTTAGAGAATCTAATTTTGATTGGCAAATAATTTGACTTGAAATTTCTTTGGATTTTCTAATTTGGAAAACTTTTCGTGTGCCCTGAATTTGCAAAACACTGATTGTTAGTGTGATATAAAATAAAATGGGAAACTTTATCCGGATAAAGTTTCCCGTAACTTTTTGTTATTTGGAATTACTTGCCGTTTATGAGCTTGTCAAATAGCTCGTTATCAATCTTTTTTATTCCAGATTTCGACAGCGGCACGGCTTCGTTTAGGTCGGTTAGATACACCGGTGAAGTGTATTCGTATGCGGGGTTGACAAGTGAGCGGCTCGGGTCGATGCGGTCGCTCTTTATGCCTACAATTTCCATAGCCGTGTTAAACAGCGATTTTTGCGGAGATACAGCCTTTGCGGCATTGCGTGTTAGCTGTGTCAGATATTCGGGGTGCTCCTGAATCATGTGGTCTGACAGCCAAGCAAACATTGCCACATGAAGTTGATAGAAGCTGGGCACCGGTGAAGCGTGTAGGAAACGCTCGCGTTTGTCGTCGAAGATGTCCTCGCCGTGGTCGGAACTGTAGAGTAGTGCGCCTCGGCACCCGGTTGCGTTGATTTTTGCAATGACTTTGCTCAGAATATCATCGGTGTAGCGGATGGAGTTATCGTAGGAGTTTACAAGCACATCGCGATATTTCACGCTTGCATCGGTGATGATATCCGGTGAGAAGTGTGCGTATGAGCGAGGGTAGCGGTCGGTGTAAAGGAAGTGTGAGCCGTAGGTGTGTAACACGATGAATTGTTTGCGATGTTGTGTGTCGGCAATTGCCTTGTCGACCATCGGCAGAAGGTCTCCATCGCCGGCATGTGGCTTGATTGTGAGGTCGGTGTATTGCACATCGTCGGCTTCACTGCCAAAGAAGTCAACAAAAGAGTGGTTTGGCGCTTGGTTTGAGAAGAAGCGTGTGTAGAAACCGGCCTCTTTCATTGCTGTAATTATACTCTTATAATAGTGGATGGAGTCGAAGTTCTCCGCGCAAGCGAAACTCAGAAGCATTGGCACGCTCTTGTGCGTAGTGTTTGACTCTGAGATGGCGTTCTTGAAGAATACGAGATTGCGCACTTTGCTCAACCGGGGGTTGGTGTCGCGTTGGTAGCCTGCCAAGGCCCAGTTTTCTGCACGTGAGGTCTCTCCGATTACATATACATAGATTTCTCGCTCGGTGTCGGTGCTGTCTCTGTGTGCATGATAGCTGAAATCGGCTGACGTGATAGGGTAGTTCTCGGCTGTGCTATGGCGGTTGACTGCCATGGCCATATTGTTGATGACATTCACCGGGAAAACCTCTTTGCGGAAACTGATTCTGCTGCCGAATGCGCTGAGGATGCATAATATTATGCTGATAACAAGTGAGATATAGCTGATTTTAGATAGACGTTTGCGGAACGACTGAGATAGGCTCTTCTTCCTGATAATGCTAAGAATGGCCATAACCAGTGGCGGAAGGTAGAGCACTACCACTACCACGATGGCTGCAGTCAGATTTGCCAATAGTTCTGTAGCCTCCGACATATTTGTTGTTACCACATTCAAGAACATGTCGATGGCTATGATTGCACTGCCATATAAATATAGTAGTACGAGTTGGAATGCGGCCAAAACCATGAATGGAATCATGAGTAGCGTGGTGATGCCGATTTTCTTCCAACGCGACACACACCAGGTGTAGACACCGAGGGGCAACAGCAGGTTGACGCATCTTACGAGCCAGCTGTAGCTTTCCGTTATGTTTAGCGCGATATTGGGCACGATTAGCGATATGATTACCCACAAAGCCAATGTTTTTTGGCTTAGGAAGAAATTGTGGAGTAGTCGCAATATGCGTTTGATATGTGACAGTTTCGTTATCATCCGGTGCATTGTTCTATTGTTGATATTTGCAGTTAGAATGTTTCGTGCATGCCGAGGGTAAGGCCTGTGGAGCGTTTTCCGAACCCGACGTCGCAGCGTATGTTAACTCTCTTTTTTAGTTCCCACCGTAGGCCGATGCCGTAGGT
>CAZDIC010000141.1:2511-4577 GCA_964505395.1 uncultured Alistipes sp.
GGGATTGCCGAGAAACTTCGGAAAGAATTTGTGTGATACGCGCAGGTTGCATCCACGTGTGGCGTTTGTGGGGTAATCGCGTGT
Organism: uncultured Alistipes sp.; assembly: GCA_964505395.1. Classification (GTDB taxonomy): domain Bacteria; phylum Bacteroidota; class Bacteroidia; order Bacteroidales; family Muribaculaceae; genus UBA7173. The sequence continues at coordinate 2,596 of CAZDIC010000141.1, forward strand.
GTCGTATGATAACAGAATTCCGACGCCACAATTGAATATGTTTAATGGGGTACCGTCCCATAACTCCGGCCGTTCAATTTTCTTTGCTTGTGTATATTGGATGTCGAATGTGGGTCCGACAAAAATGTCGTGAGTAATGCGCCACGTAAATTCTGACGTAAGTGATGTTTGTAGCTCGGTGTATTTGCTTTCGTTGTCGTCATTATGCGCTGCGTCGTAGCCCAATCCCCAGAATTTCAACGGAAAGTGCACAAACTCACCTTTGTAAACAATGCGAAATTTGTCGCCTTGCGAAAAATGGTTGCCTGAAAAACCGACACTGTAAAATCCTGTGATAGAGGCTCGGCCATGGAGCGTGGCGTCTGAAACCGGTGTGATGGAGTCTCGTGCTGTTTGGTAAACACCGGCTGCGAGTGCTGCTATGTAAAAGCTTGTGGCATTTGAATAGCTGGGCCCACCTAACACTGTTATGTCAAAACTCTTTTCCGGTTTGTCGTTGTTTGATTGGTTGAAATATTCATAGACGCGCGAGATGAAGTTTCCTTTTGGTTGAATGCTGTCAAGACCCGCCTCGGTTCCAAAAACGTGAATCGAGTGACTACACAATAGGCATATAAGTGTAATGAACTTATGTAGTTGGGTCGGTTTGGCCATAACAGTGGCTTATAATTTGGCTGAAATAAAATGGTGGCGTTGGTATTGCTGTTGCTGTTGCCGACTTTGATGTAATATACTTAAATTTTGCAGGTGAGGGTCGGTAGATGATGGGGCGATGCGAAGCGGACGATTGTGGCTTGGGTTATGAAAAGCCGTCGAATATAGCTCCGGCGGCTTTTCATTATACGGTTGCGATTGGGCGAAATTCGCTCAACCGAATTTTGAAATCTTGCGAAGTTGCGGCTCGTTGAGAATGCATATTCTGCGACCGTCAACAGTGATTAAGCGTTCTGAAACAAAACCTGAAAGTGTGCGGATTGCGTTTGAGGTAGTCATGTTTGAGAGGTTGGCCAAATCTTCACGGGCCATGTAAATCTTCAATGTCATGTTGTCGTCCTCAAATCCATAGTGGTCGCGTAACACGATTAAGGCCTCGGCCAAACGTCCGCGGATGTGTTTTTGAGTGAGGTTAACAATCTTGGTGTCGGAGCCACCGAGATTACGCGACAGTTCGTGGATGAAAAACCATGCAAGCTTGGGGTTGTGGTTAATCATATCCTCAACCAATGTCATGGGAAGGGTGCCTACGACCGATTGCTCGAATGCCGCAGCTGATGAATTATATGGCTCTTTGGCGAAATATGCGCGGTAGCCGAAGTATTCAACCGAACGTATAAGGCGCAAAATTTGCACACGCCCGCCTACGCCATCTTTGAATTTCTTTACCTTTCCTTGAAGTAGGCACCAAAGATACTCCGGGTCTTCCCCTTCGGCATAAATCATCTGATTCTTTTTGAAATTGTGAATTTCAAAAGCTTCGGTGATTCGTCGTTTCTCGTCGCTGTCAAGCACAGTCCATATTTCGGAGAGGTCTTCGCTCACGACCTTTTCAAGTGTTCGCTTAATCATGATCTTATATGGAAATTAACGCTCTAAATTTTCCGAATTTTACCTCTAACATTGCATAGGTGCTACCGGAGAAATGTGATTTAGAGTAATACCGTATGTCTATGTTTTACAACACAAAGTTACAATATTTTCTGATACAATAGCTATGTTGAGTGTAAAAAATGTGATTTTTGGAGAATAAATGGCGAAAAGTGGCACTTGCTGCCGTGAAAGTAGGTGCTGGACCGGATGTAGTTGATGTGTGGTTGGTGCGCGGCATCGTTTGATATTTTTTGTAGCAAAACTTGCATAATTAAACTTGTCGTTGTAAATTTGCGTTATCAAAATGGGGCTCTCGAAGAGACGAGGCCCATCCCAAGAAGATATTTGCCACACCAAAGTTGATTGGGAAACTCATCAAATTTTTATGAAATGCC
>CAZDIC010000142.1:0-4510 GCA_964505395.1 uncultured Alistipes sp.
CCGACGACCTGCCCACCTATCACCTTGCGAACATCGTTGACGACCACCTGATGGAAATCAGTCACGTGATTCGCGGTGAGGAATGGCTCCCCTCAGCCCCCCTGCACGTGCTTCTTTACGAAGCATTCGGCTGGGCCGACACCCGTCCCGACTTTGTGCACCTTCCCCTGCTGCTTAAACCCGACGGCAAAGGCAAACTCTCGAAGCGCGATGGCGACCGCCTCGGCTTCCCCGTATTCCCCCTGGAGTGGCACGACCCCAAGAGTGGCGAAATCTCTTCGGGATACCGCGAAAAAGGCTACCTGCCCCAAGCTGTAATCAACTTCCTCGCCCTCCTCGGCTGGAACCCCGGCGACGACACCGAAATCATGAGCATGGACGAACTCATCAAGAAGTTCTCATTGGAACACTGCTCGAAGGCCGGTGCGAAATTTGCTTTCGAAAAGGGAAAATGGTTCAACCACGAATACCTCATGATGATGCCGGCAGCCGAATTGCTCGAGCTCTTCAAACCGCTGCTCACAGCCCACGGCATCGACGCCAACGCCTACAGCGACGAATACATCACTCGCGCAATCGACATGGTGAAGGGCCGTGCAAACTTCGTTAACGACCTTTGGGACCAGGCTGCATTCTTCTTCAAAGCCCCCGAAAGCTATGCCGAGAAGGATATCAAAAAACGTTGGAAAGCCGAGACTCCCGAACTGATGAACCAACTCATCACAGTGTTGGAAGGCCTCACCGACTTCGCTTCGGCAGCAGCCGAACCGATTGTGCTCGGTTGGATTACCGACAACGGCTACCACATGGGCAACGTAATGAACGCTTTCCGTTTGGCCGTTGTGGGCGAATGTAAAGGTCCTCACATGTTTGACATCACCGAGCTCATCGGCCGCGATGAAACAATCGCCCGCTTGCGCAAGGCAATTGCAAACATAACCCCCGCTGAATAAAATTATCAAGCGACGCGCCGTGTCGGGTCAACGTCACAGTGCGTCGCTTTACATTTCACACACGTTCAAAAACCAACTACTCGAACCCTTGAATCAGCTATATAACATTGGTATAGAGCTTTATGCCATCGCTGCAAAAATAGCCTCATGGCGCAGTATCAAAGTGCATAAAATGCTGCGCGGCCAAAGTCGCACCATTGCGACCTTGCGTCGCCGTTTGGGCAACCGTCCCGGATGCATCTGGTTTCACGCCGCCTCGTTGGGCGAGTTTGAGCAGGGTCGCCCCATGATTGAGCGCCTACGCAAAGAGCATCCCGAAAAGCCTATCTTGCTAAGTTTCTTCTCCCCTTCGGGATTTGAGGTACGCAAAAACTACCCCTTTGTCGACGCCGTTGTCTACCTACCCTTCGACACCCCGAAACGCGTGGCCGAATTTCTCGACACGGCCCGTCCGTCGATGGCCATATTCATCAAATATGAATTTTGGGGCAACTACCTGCAGGAGTTGCGTCGTCGCGGCATCCCCACCTATATCATCTCGAGCATATTCCGTTCCACGCAGCGATTCTTCCACTGCGGTGGCGGCATGTTTCGCGACATACTGCGCTGCTTCGACCACATCTATGTGCAAGATGAGCACTCGCGCGACCTGCTCAAAGGCATCCACATCGAGAATGTCACCGTGGCCGGCGACACACGTTTTGACCGCGTAACCGACGTGATGCACTCCACCGTGGAGATACCCGGCTTCCCCGGTTTCGGCGCAAACGCACCCCTGCGCTTTATTGCCGGCAGCTCGTGGGAACCCGATGAAGATATCTATGTGCCGTGGCTCAACTCTCACCAAAATGTAGCGTTCATTATCGCCCCCCACGAGTTTAACGAAAACCGTCTTGAGGAGCTACGCAATCGCTTCACCGGCCGCGTGGCACTGCTTTCCGAATGGATTCACGAAATCAAAGCCCACAACCGCCCTGCCGGACAGATACCCGAAACACTCCGCTCAGTGCGCGGTCTGATTATCGACTCGTTCGGCAAACTGTCGTCGCTCTATCGCTATGCCGACATAGCATACATCGGTGGCGGATTCGGTGCCGGCATCCACAACCTCAACGAGGCAGCCGTGTATGGCATACCGGTGATTTTCGGGCCCAAACATTCAAAATTTAAGGAGGCAAGCGACCTGATTGCTTGCGGTGGCGGGTTCTCAATCAAATCGAGTGCCGACTTCTTTGAGACAATCGACAGCCTCACCGCAGTCCCCTTGGGCATTGACGGGGCCACCACCCCATCGCCACTCAAACAGGCCGGAGAGGCCGCCGGACAATACATCCGCAACAACCTCGGTGCCACCGACCGCATCTACGCCGACCTCTTTCCGGCGAAGTAACACCCCGCCCAATTCAGGGCTATACCCCGCACCCCATTCAGGGATATATTCCAACAAATAACAGTTGAGGCTGTGTCACGACAATCGTGAACACAGCCTCTCTGCTTTTACCATTAATTTCAAACCTCACTGCGGCACGCGCCCCTGCGCCACGTTTTTGAGGGCACAGGTGCACGGCCAACAGCGATTATCTTACCACCACCTTGGCAACAGTGCCATCGGTGTAGCGAGCCATATAAACACCGGGAACGGTTGGAACAGCGGTGCCAAAGTTTACACCTGAGAGATTAAAGTAGTTTTTAACCACTTTGTTAGCGCCAACCTTAACCGACTGAACGCCCAACTGAGACTTGATACTCTTAACAGCAATGGTTTTGCTGTAGCCCGGAACCGATAGAGTTACATCAGTCTCAGTGGCATCAGCTGCGGTTTCATCGGCAGCAAATGTAGCGACACATTGGTCGTAGACACCCGAAACGGTTACCGTGAGCCACTCGGGAGCATCAATAGTAAAGTTTTCGCCACTGTAGTAGCTATTCAGAGCCAACGAACCGGTGTTCTTGTCGTCGAGCACAACTTCAGTTTCCGAGCTCATGAGCCACGGATATTCAGCATCGAGCATAATTGCAAACGATGTGTTAGTATCACTCATATCAAACACCGACGACAGCGATGTTTCCGGAGTGTTATCCCGGCAAACAACCTTCTGCACATAACCGTGATGGAAGGCCTCCGGACTGTCGTTAATTGAGTGTACGGGAGCGAAATATTCACCGCTATTGCGAATACCGGTAAGGCGAACGGCATACTGCTCGCAATCGGCGCTACTGAGCACCACCGGTTGGTCAAACTCAAATGCAAGAGTGTTATAGTCGCCCATAAAACCACCTGACTTGATCAGCTGCAGATCCGAGCCCTTGGCAGTTGCCGAAGCAACAACGTCGCCAATAGTGCCATCGGCATTCATCTTGCAGATGTCGAATGTGAATTCGTGGTCGGCAGTTATTTCATTGCACACAACCATCACCCAACCGCCATGAATCACAAGGGGAGCATCGGTTGTTTGCAACACATTGACGATACCGTCGATATAGGCGTAGTTGCCTTCGGCTGAAGCATCATCGCCAAGGAAGTACGACGACCAATAGTCATCGGTAGTTGCGCTGTAGCCATACATCGGAGTGTCGTAGTCATTGTCGGCATAGCTAAACGTGTACTCCTCTGTATTGGGGTCAAATGCACAAAGACCAAAGTTGGTGAGTGATGTTGTGTCGCTATAATAGTCGGTAACTTCATACAGCGGTTTGGCGCCAAGTTGCACTAAGTCGCCACGCGAGTAAGCGCCCTCGGCCTCACCGGGAATCACCCCGTTGATGGTTGGCGGAGTTACGAGATTGTTGCGTGTTGTTAGCTCCGAGCTATAGTTGGTGCTATAAGTCACGGTGAGGTCAGAACCGGTGGCAGTTGCCATGTCGCCATCGGTTGTCATATAGTTCCACGTGTATGTGGCTGCCCCGTTGGGAGAATCGCAGCTCCAGGTCAGCGGACTGAACACCGGAAGTACGGCAATGGTTTGCCACAGATTTGAACCGTCCTTGCTGAATCCATAATATTGAGTGCCGGCAGGGTATGTGTAGCTGATATCCATCATTGGGATAGCCACTGTCACTTCATCCACACCCTCAATGTTTGAATCGGTACCCACATACTCAAAGGCAAATCTCACGGTTTTACCCACATAGTCGGCCAATGAAAATGTGCACCTGTTCCAATCGGGATATTTCAAAAGTTCATTATAGGATAAGTCTTTCAACGACTCGGCAAAGTCGTTGAGTACACTCCATGTTTCACCGTCATCTTCCGACACAAGCACCTTCACGGTGTGTAACACAATCTTATCCCCCACATAGTCGGGGCCGGCATCATAGTCAACATTCGACGTGCTGTAGAAGAAATGAGGGTTGAGCAACGCAAGAAATGAAAGTTCCTCACCTGCTTTCACTGTAACCGGCTTTGTGATAAGCCATTCATCGTAGTACTCATCATCATCGGTTCTTACCATCGCGGCATAACTGCCCTCAAAGCCGGGCGTAAACATCGACGGTTTTCTAACATACCACGGAGAGGAATGCTCTTCAGCCTTCGACACCACCGACCACTCTTCAGG
>CAZDIC010000143.1:0-4496 GCA_964505395.1 uncultured Alistipes sp.
CATAAATGGCGATTTAGTGTAGTGGCCTAGCACGCCACCCTCTCACGGTGGAGACCCGGGTTCGATTCCCGGATTCGCTACTCGCCCAAAGAGCTTCATCTTTCTTAAGGTGAGGCTCTTTTGTTTTACCCCCCCTGCATACACAGCCACCGAGATATGAACCGGACACACAAACCCTGTCAATATCAAGGAGGGATCAATCGCAAACACGGTTGAAAATAAGAAAGAGAGTGCCCGGATGCAATCGGAAGGTGGTCAGAATGGCAAGAAATTTTGAATAATGGGTGAATATATGATTTATAACATATTACCAAGATTAGGTATTACGAGATAAATTCACTACCTTTGCTTTTACTAAAGAGCCTTAATATTCAACCAAGATAACTCTGCAATATAAAAAGATACCGGCATGATACTACACAGTACAAACGGGCAATCGCCTAAAGCATCGCTGGCAGAGGCCATTACAAATGGTCTTGCTCCTGACGGCGGCTTATACATGCCTGACTATCTGCCGCGGCTACCGCAGGCTTTTTTCAGCAATATCGCCGACATGTCGTTGCAAGAAATTGCATATGTGATTTCAAACACGCTTTTCGGAGATATGCTCAACTCGGCAACAATCAAAAAAATTGTCGACGACTCGCTGAATTTCAATATACCGGTCAAGCAACTCACTGCAAACAAGTATGTGTTGGAGCTGTTCCACGGCCCCACCCTATCGTTTAAGGACATCGGAGCGCGTTTCATGTCGCGTCTGCTTCAAGCAATACACACAGGCAACACTCCAACGCGCGACATTATAGTGGCAACAGCCGGAGACAGCGGAGGCGCCATTGCCCACGCCTTCAGTCGACGAGCGAACGTCACCGTGAATATCCTTTTCCCACGTGGCGAACTCACCAAGAGCCAAGTGGCCCAATTTGCCACCATCAGCAACGTGAGAGCAATTGAGGTAAACGGCACACTTGATGAGTGTCAACAGCTGGTCAAGGAGGCCCTCACACGCGATGCCGCATCAGGGGCACCGCACCTCACACCTGGCAATTCAATCAATTTGGCACAGGAACTGACAGCTATCATCTGTTTCTTCCACGCCTACGCACAAGTCATACGGCAACACCGAGTAGTGCCGAAGGTTGTAATTGCCATACCTTGTGGCAATCTTGGCAGCCTCTGCGCCGCATTAATGGCACGGCAAATGGGATTGCCCGTAGAACGATTCGTGGCAACAAACAATGTAAACAACACGTTTGTAAAATATCTCAAAACCGGAGAATTCCATCCGAAACAGGCATCAGCAACAATTGCACGCACCATGGATGTTGGCAATCCGGTTAACTTGGCACGTGTAATCGACCTCTACAGCGGGAATCTTAGCAGTTTGCGTCACATTGTGGAGGGATACACCTATACCGACGATGAGATCGTCCAAACCATGCTTCAAACGAAACACGACTACGGCTATATCATCAGTCCGCGCGGAGCCACAGCCCTGCGAGCGCTCAACCAATCGTTGCAGCCCGGAGAGGTTGGCATTGCCCTGTCGGGATCGCACCCGGCAAAAGTGCGCGAAATCATAACTCAGGCCACCGGAGTAAGCATTGATGCACACCCCGACCTTGAGGCATTAACAAACAGTCCGATGAAGATTGCAAAGATTCCGGCAACCTACGGAGCGCTTCATCGCATACTACAGCAACCATTAAATCACTAATATTAAAACCAAAAAATTATGGCTAACAAAAGAGTTTTGAAAAAACAAGTTAAACTGGTTTGCGAAGATTTGGCAACCGAGTGCATGTTTGCAGCCGACTACATCGACGGCGTTGAAGCAGAGGCTATGTATGGCATCGTAGGCAAGATTGCCAACCTGCAATCAACAGCCCTCACTCACATCTCATTTGCTTTCGACAAGACACCGAAAGATTTTGAGAACCGCAAAGAGTATAAAGTAGCTCGTGCCGCTTACTACAAGAAAGCCTACGACTCGCTGCGTGAGAAATTCAACGCACACGTGCAGGAGGTGGTCAAGGAGATGAACGCCACACTCCCCGCTGCAGTAAAAGAGGCCAACAAAGAAGCCTAAAAACAGATAGAGCTCGGCGAACAGCAACCGCCCGCATCGGCAACCGTTCGCCAACATAACACAACAGCATGAATTTTGCACAATATATCTTAAAAACATTCGGATGGTCGGTCAACATCACAGTGCCCGACTATCCGAAATGTATCATCTGTGTGGCGCCACACACCTCCAACTGGGATTTTATTCTTGGAGAACTTGCCATACACGCCGTGAACCGCAGTGCGGGATTTCTGATGAAATCATCATGGTTTTTCTTCCCGCTCGGCTCAATATTCCGATCAATCGGAGGCGTTCCGGTGGAGCGCAAAAACAAAACAATTTCGCTGGTTGACGCTATGGTGGAGAAGTTTAACAACTCCGAACGCTTAGCAATTGCCATCACACCCGAAGGAACACGCAAACGCGTTGAGCAATGGCACACCGGCTTCCTGCGCATTGCCTATGAGGCCAATGTGCCTATAACATTGGGCGTGATTGACTATCCCAACAAAACATTGAAAATCACGGAGACATTCACCCCCACAGGCGACATAGATGCCGATATGCGCGCCATCAAAGAATATTACAAACCTTGCGTGGGAATATACCCCGACAAGTTTACAACCGGGCTGTGAACCACAAGCTCCACACGTCCGACAAGCAATTAGTTGTTAATAGCAATGCCTTTAAATTCGACTCTGAAAGTGGCAACATTGCCACTCAACATAAAGTGGAACGACTGTGAGCACAACCTCATGGAGGTAGCCTCACGACTCCACACCCTTGCACCCGACACCGATATATTGGTGCTCCCCGAAATGTTCACGTCAGGCTTCGTGAAGACACCAGAGCTGCTTGACACCGTTTCGAAGTATGCCGATGCCACACTCGCCACCATCAAAGGGTGGAGCGAGCGTCACAACGTAGCTATCGCAGGAAGTTTCCAAGTAAAGGAGGATGGCAAGACCTACAACCGCGCATTCTTCGTGGAACCATCCGGAGAAACCACAATCTACAACAAGCGCCATCTGTTCTGCCTCAGTCCTGAGAGCCAACTGTGCGCACAAGGCACACAGCTACCACCCGTAATTCGCTTTAGAGGATGGAACATCTCAATGATTGTGTGCTACGATCTACGATTCCCCGTGTGGTGTCGCAACAACCGACAACGCTACGACATCCTGTTGGTGCCCGCCAACTGGCCGTCGTCACGCGAATACGCATGGAAGCACCTCCTCATTGCACGCGCCATCGAAAACCAAGCCATTGTGGTTGGCGCCAACCGCTCCGGCGAAGATGAGTATGGCAACTACAATAACACATCCTTCATAATGGATTATGCCGGACATGTTGTAGCACCGAAAGAGACACCAAACGATGCATCGGAGTTCATCTATGCGACATTTACTAAGGAGGAGCTCACAAAATGGCGCAGCAAAATTCCGGTATTCAACGATGCCGACAGCTTTACAGTTGACCTATAAGCGCGCGTGTTAATCACATACGTGAGCGAGGAGCAACAGCAGTTGTGGCATTAGCGGTGTTGTGTCATCGTTGACAATTTCATGGTAATTCAAGGCAACCGAAGGTGACAGTTGCGATACAGGCAGTGGTTTCTGATTAGCCACACGCGCTTCAACGCCCTCACGGCAACTATTATCACGTTTCATGGCGCGAGCTATGCGCAACTCCGTCGGAGCCGTCACCTCCCACACCGCATCAACAACCTTATCCAGACCGCTTTCCGTCAAGATTGCAGTCTCTACAAACGCAACCTGAGAGCGCGACAAGCGTTGTTGCCAATCAGCAATATCCTCACGCACAGCGCAGTGCACCAATCCGTTAAGTGCATTTAGTTTGTCACGATCACTAAATACCGTCGCGGCCAATGCCCGACGGTCAATGTAACACACGCCATCGCTATCCGTAACAATAGCCTCACTGCAGATAGTTTCCTTAATGGCTTTTTTGATTGCATCGCTATTATCCATAATGGCTTTGGCTCGACTATCACAGTCGTAAACGGGATAACCCATAACCGACAAAATGCGACACACGACCGATTTCCCACTACCTATACCACCCGTTACAGCTATTAACTTCATATCACATCCAAAGCTTCACACAACTATCATATCAAAAATCGCGCCACCACACGTCAACAGCATCAGTCAGCCTCAACCACGAAATCCACCTTCTGCGGCGACACGGTGACACTCTTCATATAAGACGGCACCCTGTCAAGAGTAACCGGCAGAGACTTAACGCCAGATTCAATCTTAGAGTAATCAACCACGGCGTTAATCGAGGCATTATCACGATTATAAAAACTCTGCGGGATAAGATACGACACCTCAACAACCGACGGGAAAGGAACAATCTTCAAACCATCAGGCACATTCACCGAGCCAAGGGTTACCGAACGTTT
>CAZDIC010000144.1:0-2976 GCA_964505395.1 uncultured Alistipes sp.
GAACTAACAAAACTGTATTAAACCATGAATATGCAACGAATGAATGGAAAAAGTAAATCGCCGTGGTGGTGGGTGCCAACGCTATATTTTGCCGAGGGCTTGCCATATATGGCTGTAATGACCATAAGCACGGTGATGTATAAGTGCTTGGGCATCGGTAACACCGAATTGGCATTTTACACGGCGTGGCTCTACCTGCCGTGGGTAATCAAGCCTTTGTGGAGCCCGTTTGTGGATATAATTCGCACAAAACGGTGGTGGGTACTCACCATGCAGTTGGTGATTGCAGTCGCTATGGCTATGGTGGCCTTTATGCTACCGACATCGGGCTTCTTTCAGGCCACTTTGGCGGTGTTTTGGCTCATGGCATTTGCCTCGGCAACACACGACATTGCCGCTGACGGCTTCTATATGCTTGGACTGAAGGAGCATGAGCAGTCGATGTTTGTTGGCATTCGTAGTTTGTTTTATCGCATATCCATGATTGTGGGGCAGGGCGCTTTGGTGGTCGTCGCCGCAAAGGTCAGTGATGCATGGGCGCAACCAAAGGCCGGGTGGATTGTGGTGTTCGCCATCTTGGCTATCTTTTTCGTTATTGTGGAAGGTTATCACGCTGTAGTGTTGCCACGTCCGGCACAGGATGCTTCGCGCAATGTGAAAACCGTTCGTGAGGTGTTGCAGGAGTTTTCGGCTACTTTTGTCGACTTTTTCCGTAAGCCGCAGGTGGGCGTAGCGCTGCTGTTTATGCTGCTTTACCGTCTGCCTGAGGCGCAATTGGTAAAGATGATAACACCGTTTATGCTTGACCCTATTGACAAGGGTGGCTTGGGTCTGACTGCCGATGAGGTCGGTCTGGCTTACGGCACTGTTGGCGTAATCGGATTGATGCTCGGTGGCATTGTTGGTGGAATGGTGGCGTCGCGTCACGGATTGAAACATTGGTTACACCCGATGGCGTGGAGCATGTCGCTGACCTGTTTGACTTTCGTTTACCTCTCGTTTGCACAGCCAAGCGCTATGTGGCAAATCTTTGCATGCGTGTTTGTTGAGCAGTTTGGTTATGGATTCGGGTTCACGGCTTATATGCTCTATCTAATATATTTTTCAACAGGCAGTCACAAGACCGCTCATTATTCAATCTGCACCGGATTTATGGCGCTCGGGATGATGCTGCCGGGTATGGTTGCCGGGTGGATTGTCGACACATTCAGCTACGAACAGTTCTTTATCTGGACTATGGTGTGCTGTGTGGCTACAATTGGTGTGTGCTATCTTGTGAAGGTTGATGAGGCGTTCGGTCGTAAAAAATAATAATATGAAACGATATTTGCTGATTGCGGTGACGCTCTTAATTGCTGTGTCGATGGTTGCGGCACCAAAGGTGTTGCCGGGAATTGAGGTGCTGAAGGCCGAGAATTTCGAGCCTCTGAAGGGGAAGCGTGTTGGACTGATAACCAATCCCACCGGAGTTGATAATGAACTTCGGTCAACCATTGACCTGCTTAATGAAGCGCCGGAGGTGAATCTGGTGGCTCTTTTTGCACCGGAACATGGTGTAAGGGGCGACGTGACCGCAGGGGCAAAGGTCGCCACAACAGTTGACGAGGCCACCGGAGTGAAAGTATTCTCGCTGTATGGCTCAACCCGCAAACCAACGGCTGAGATGTTGGCCAACGTGGATGTCTTGGTCTACGATATCCAGGATAACGGTTGCCGTTCATATACGTTTATTTCCACTATGGGCTTGGCGATGGAGCAATGTGCAAAGCTTGGCAAGGAGTTTATGGTGCTTGACCGCCCGAATCCCCTTGGTGGTAACAAGGTGGAGGGGTTGATAACGGAGAATGATTGTCTGTCGTTTGTGAGCCGTTATCCGATACCATATCTTTATGGCTTGACTCCGGGTGAGTTGGCGCAACTGCTCGTTGGCGAAAAGATGATTGCTTCGGCAGATAAACTGAAACTGACGGTTGTACCGATGGAAAATTGGCACCGCAATATGCTGTTTGCCGAGACCGGGATGCCGTGGGTGCTCCCGTCTCCGCATATACCATCGGCTGAAACGGCCGTTTATTATCCTGCTACAGGTATTGTTGGAGAGTTGGAATATTTGCAGATTGGGGTTGGTTACACCATGCCTTTCCGTACCTTTGCCGCTTCGTGGATTGATGGCAAGAAACTTGCCGATGCTCTTAATGCGTTGCAACTCGGTGGGGTGCGTTTTCGTCCCATTCACTACCGTCCGTACTACGGTTTTTCAAAGGGGGTAGATGTGTCGGGCGTTGAGGTGTTTGTTACCGATTTCGATGCAGCTGAGTTAACATTAATTCAATTTTATGTGATGCAGGAGATTGCTCGCTTGTATCCCACACACAAAGCCTCTGTTGCAGCTTCTTCTGCACGTTTCGATATGTTCGACAAGGTGGTCGGCTCAAAGTCGATTCGTGCCGAATTCTTTAAGAATCACAGCGTGGATGATATTATTTCGTTGTGGCACAAAGATATAGATATGTTTAAAAGTGTTAAGCAACAGTACCACCTCTATGACTAATCGGCCGTAGGTGCCTTGTACGGCGTATCGCATTGTGGCGATTCATTGGCTTAAAACCGATTGGTTAGCTTAATTTGTGGAAGATTGCACCTTTTTTATAGTTATTTTGGCAAATATGTTGCAGGCTATTGGGAATATATTGCTAAATTTGTAGGGTCATTAACAACTGTTTGCGTTCTGATGACGTTAAAATGCCGTTACGGCGTGTGTATTGCGGTTTTGAACGACAAAAGTGTTAATAAATGGAAAAGGTAAATAACTACAACAATGAATAACAATCAAAAAAGGCTGGTTGCACGGGAATATGTTGTACCGTTTGTGCTGGTAACATCTCTCTTTTTTATGTGGGGCTTTGCTCGCGCAATTTTGGATGTGCTTAACAAGCATTTCCAAACAGCTATGGATATTACCATTACCCGTTCGGC
>CAZDIC010000144.1:3076-4491 GCA_964505395.1 uncultured Alistipes sp.
CGCGTGGTTGGTAGTTGGGTTATGAGCCGTGTTGCCGCAGAGAAGGTTCTTGTGGCTTGTGGTGTTATGACCGTGCTCGGCTCGTTGGCTGTCGTATTGAATTTAGGCGCTATATCGCGCGTAGGCCTGTTTGCTTGCTATGCATTTGAGGCCATTATGTTCCCCACAATCTTTGCCATTTCAATTCGTGGTTTCGCCGGTTCATCAACCAAGATTGCCTCATCAATCTTGATGATGTCGCCGTTGGGAGGTGCTGTAGGCACTTTACTTATGGGCGCAGTTGCCGATGCCACATCAATGTCGACCGCATTTGCGGTGCCTTGTGCGGGTTATCTATGTGTATTGATTTATGCGTGGATGGTTATGCGTGGCAAGTTGCGCTAACCACATCGAGAACTTGTTGCTCGCTGCCGCTGAATGGACCTGATGCACTGAGCTTTAGTGTGCACATTGCGGCTGCAAACATTCCGGCTTCTTCGTATGAGGCTCCTTTGTTGCGCATGTAAAGGAATCCTGTCATGTAGGTGTCGCCGCAACCGGTGGCGTCAACAACCTCAGTCGGTTCAAATGCCGGAATTTCGTAGAAGTTGCCGTCGGCATAGATGAGCGAACCCATGCTGCCGAGTGTCAGAATAACCTCCTTAACACCCCATTCAGCTAAGATGAGCGCTGCTTTGCGTGGGTCGGTTTCTCCGGTCAGCACTTCCGATTCGTGTTCGTTGGCTTTCAGTATGGTGATGTATTTTAACGCTTCACGTTTTTCGGCCCAGTCGATGGCATACACTTTGTCACCACGCACTTCGCGCAGATAACCTTGAGCGTCAACCGATACACATCCTTTGCTTGCCAAATATTTGATTAGGTCAAGTGAGAAGTCGTCGGCCAACAAACTGCCCAAATGATACACCTTGGCGTCTACATCGCGCAGACCGTCAACTGTAAACGGGTCAGCTTTGGCGAGTACTCGCTGTGTGCGATTGTCTTGATTCTCACCATATTTATTCTCAAAATAGACCGACTTTGCGCTTGGTAACACTTTTACATCGATACCTTTTGCACGTATATCGTCAACGGCTTTCATTTCGCTTTCGGCGAGCGCTGTCACCAAAAGAAAATTTGTTGTGTCAAGGTTGCTCATGCCGTGGGCAAAGTAGAACGATGTGCCACCGGGCATGTGTACTGTATGCTTCGGTGTAACGATTTTATCGAGTGTTATGTGGCCAATGCAGCAAATGTCGTATTGTTTCATTATGAGTTTGATCAGTTTTAGACTGCAAACTTAGGCAGAATTTTTGAGATAATCGCATTAAATGAAAAAAAATGTAAACGAGGCATGGAAATAATGCGGTATAATGGCCTCGTTTTTATATCTTTGCATATCGCTTAAGATTTTTTATAGAATAAAAACAGAAAAA
>CAZDIC010000145.1:0-4427 GCA_964505395.1 uncultured Alistipes sp.
ACAATCTTGCCGGGCACCACAATCACCTTGCGGATCTGTTTGCCCTCAATCCACTTGGCCGAACTTTCGTGGCCGAGCACAAGTTTTTCAACATCGGCGGCAGCCATGTCGGCGGGCACGCTGATGTTGAAACGGGCCTTACCGTTGAAGCTTACAGCGTAGTTAACCGACGATTCGCGCAGATATTCCTCGTTCCATTCGGGCCACTGAGCGTCGCACACGGTGGTGGTGTTGCCTATGGTGTGCCACAACTCTTCGGCCACATGGGGCGCAAACGGAGCCAACAACACAATGAGGTCGGCCAACACGGTGCGGCTGTTGCACTTCTGTGCGCTCAGCTCGTTCACACAAATCATGAACGCGCTCACCGAGGTGTTGTACGAGAAGTTTTCGATGTCGCCCGTCACCTTCTTGATGAGCTTGTGAATCGACTTGAGCGACTCGGCCGAAGGCTCGTTGTCGGTTACCAACAGGGTGTCGCCCTTATAGAAGAGGTTCCAAAGTTTCTTGATAAAGCGGTTCACACCGTCGATGCCGTTGGTGTCCCACGGTTTGCTCTGCTCCACGGGGCCGAGGAACATCTCGTAGAGGCGCAAGGTGTCGGCACCATAGCGCTCCACAATGTCGTCGGGGTTCACCACATTAAACATAGATTTCGACATCTTTTCAACAGCGTAGCCACACACATATTTGCCATCTTCGAGGATAAACTCGGCGTTGGCATACTCGGGGCGCCAAGCGCGGAAACGCTCGGTGTCGAGAATGTCGTTGCTCACAATGTTTACATTCACGTGGATGGGGGTTACATCGTAATCCTTGCGCAGGTTATACGACACGAATGTGTTGGTGTCCTTAATGCGATACACAAAGTTGCTGCGGCCCTGAATCATGCCCTGGTTGATGAGCTTGCGGAACGGTTCCGGCTCACACACTTCGTTGATGTCGAAGAGGAATTTGTTCCAGAAGCGTGAGTAGATCAAGTGGCCTGTGGCATGCTCGGTGCCTCCAACATAGAGGTCAACCTGGCGCCAGTAGTCGTTAGCTTCACGGCCCACGAGTGCCGACGAGTTGCGGGGGTCCATGTAGCGCAGATAGTAGGCCGACGAGCCTGCAAAGCCGGGCATGGTGTTAAGTTCGAGGGGGTAACCGTCGGCAGTTTGCCAGTTTTTGGCACGGCCCAGCGGGGGTTCGCCCGTTTCGGTGGGGAGATATTTGTCGATTTCGGGGAGCAACAGGGGGAGCTCTTTCTCATCGAGCATGTGGGGGATGCCATCCTTGTAGTAAACGGGGAACGGCTCACCCCAGTAGCGCTGACGGCTGAAAATGGCATCGCGCAAGCGGTAGTTAACTTTCACCTTACCGATACCCTTCTCCTCGATAAATTTCTTGGTTGCGGCAATGGCATCCTTCACCTCCATGCCGTTGAGGTTGAGTTCGGGGCCTTGCGAGTTAATCATTTTACCCTCTTTGGCGTCGAAGCTCTCGCTGCTCACATCGGCACCCTCGATAAGGGGGATGATGGGGAGGTTGAAGTGACGGGCAAAAGCGTAGTCGCGGCTGTCGTGGGCGGGCACTGCCATGATGGCGCCGGTGCCGTAGCCTGCCAACACATAGTCGCTCACATACACCGGAATTTCCTTGCCCGAGAGCGGGTTGATGGCATAAGCACCGGTGAACACACCGCTCACCTTCTTGTCGATCATGCGCTCACGCTCGTTTTTATGTTTTATTTCGTCGCGATAGGCGGCCACCTCGGCGCTATGGTCGGCGGTGGTTACCATATCCACATATTTGCTTTCGGGAGCCAACACCATAAAGGTGACACCAAACACAGTGTCGGCGCGTGTGGTGAAGATGGTCATCTCCACATCGCTGTCCTTGATTTTAAACTGCATTTCGGCACCTTCCGAGCGGCCTATCCAGTTGCGCTGTGTCTCCTTTATAGAGTCTGACCAATCGAGGGTGTCGAGGTCGCTGAGCAAGCGCGGTGCGTAGGCGCTCACACGCAAACACCACTGCCACATGAGTTTCTGCTCCACGGGGTAGCCACCGCGAATCGACAAACCTTCGCTCACCTCGTCGTTGGCCAACACGGTGCCGAGTTTCGGGCACCAGTTCACCATGGTGTTACCCAGGTAAGCCAAGCGATAGTTCATCAAGGTGTCGCTCTTGGCCTTCTCATCCATCGCTTTCCACTCGTCGGCGGTGAAGTTGAGGTTCTTGCTCTGAGCGGCATTCACACCGCGGCTACCCTCCTTTTCAAACTTCTCCACAAGCTGCGCAATGGGGAGAGCGCGGTTGGCGGTGTTGTCGTAGTAGTGGTTAAACATTTCGATGAATGCCCACTGTGTCCACTTGTAATACTCGGGGTCGCAAGTGCGAATCTCGCGGCTCCAGTCGTAGCAGAAGCCTATGCGGTCGAGTTGCTGACGATAGCGGGCAATGTTTTCGCGGGTAGTCACCTCGGGGTGCTGCCCGGTTTGGATGGCATACTGCTCGGCGGGAAGACCGTAGGCATCGTAGCCCATGGGATGAAGCACATTGAAGCCTGACAGACGTTTGTAGCGTGCAAAAATGTCGGAGGCAATGTAGCCCAGAGGGTGACCCACGTGCAAGCCCGCACCCGAGGGGTAGGGGAACATGTCGAGCACATAAAACTTGGGCTTATCCTTGTTGATATCTGCCTTGTAGGTGTTATTTTCTTTCCAATATTGTTGCCAACGTTGCTCAATATCTTGGTGCTTGTATTCCATATATGGTGGTGTTTGTTTAAGTGTTATCTTTGATTAATTAGCTCATGGCTTTTTATCAGCTCATGGCAAGCATGCGCTCGATAGGTTTCACAGCCTTGGCGGCGATGTCGGCATCAACCACAATCTCGGGCTGCTCATATTTCAAGGCGTTATAAAGCTTCTCCATGGTGTTGAGCTTCATAAACGAACAGTCGTTGCAGGCGCAGGTGCTGTCGGCCGGCGGTGCGGGGATAAACACCTTCTGCGGTGCCTTTTTCTGCATCTCGTGAAGGATGCCGCTCTCGGTGGCCACAATGAACTCCCCGGCTTCCGATTCAATGGCATATTTCAGCAGGGCAGCGGTGCTTCCAACCTTGTCGGCAAGCAGCACAACCGCTTTGCGACACTCGGGGTGTACCAGCAATTTTGCCTCGGGATGTTGCTTCTTCAGCTCCACAATCTTCTCAAGCGAGAACTGCTCATGCACATGGCAAGCACCGTTCCAACATTCCATCTCGCGACCGGTAACCGAGTTGATATAGTTGCCCAGGTTGCGGTCGGGGCCGAAGATGATTTTGGCATCCTTGGGAAGTTGGTCAACAATGTGGCGGGCATTCGACGAGGTCACCACCACATCGGTCAGCGCTTTCACCGCCGCCGAAGTGTTGACATAGCTCACCACCGTGGCCCCCGGACGCTCCTTGATGAAGCGCTCAAACTCGTCGGCCGGGCAGGAGTCGGCAAGCGAGCAGCCGGCATTCACATCGGGCACAACCACCTTCTTGTCGGGGCACAAAATCTTGGCCGTTTCACCCATGAAATGCACACCACACAACACAATCATCCTGTTTGGCAGAGTGCGCGCAATTTGGGCCAATGCCAGCGAGTCGCCGATGAAGTCGGCCACATCCTGAATCTCCCCTTTCTGATAATAGTGGGCCAACACCACTGCATCCTTCTCCTTTTTGAGCTTCTCTATCTCATTTTTCAAGTCAATGCCGGCGGGAACGGGGGCGTCGACATACCCTTTTTCAACATTCATTTCTTTCTATTTTAAATGTTTGAAAAAAACTCTTCAAAAAACAGTTTACCCTTAATAATAATAAATGCTGTTGAAAGCTATAATAACTTTTCGGCACTTTTCTTGCATTTTCGGGTTATTGAAGTTTAATTCACACTTTCCTCACGGTTATCAACAGTGACCACCATTGATTTTTAGTGAGTTACGGTAGTTATCAACATCATGTTAATAACATGCAAAGTTAGTAACTTTCCGTGGAAATTGCTATTAATAACTGTGGAAATCGCCCTTGAAAATGCATTGATAACATTGCCTGCAGTAATTTGCTTTTTCCATAAAGTCCCTTATCACTTTGCAATTTCTCCTTTTCCAAACTTTTCCCCCTCTTTTTTCCAACCCTTCTTTCAACCCTTTTTCCACACTTTTCAACATAGTTTTCAACAGTTATAAACACCCCGAAAAACCCCCATCCAATCCACATCCAAATCCACCTCCACCTCACTTGATAACTCCCTGAAGATGGCAGCCCTCGGAGTATCACTCACGAGCGTGTACCTATCGGCACACCGTTAGTTTTTTCCACCCAACCGGGAAGTTTGGCCCAATGCAGAAAATTTTGGGGGGCTGTTAGAATTTTTAAACTATTCATTTATTGGGGATTGGTGGGTTTTAAG
>CAZDIC010000146.1:0-4394 GCA_964505395.1 uncultured Alistipes sp.
GGTTCAATCCGTATCCACGACGCCGAGTTGCAAGCCAAGATGTTTGAAATTCTCGGCTTCACCCCCGAGAAGGCTCAGGAGCAGTTTGGCTTCCTGATGAATGCGTTCAAATATGGAGCGCCCCCTCACGGAGGTTTGGCTTATGGTCTCGACCGTTGGGTATCGCTCTTCGCCGGTTTGGATTCAATCCGCGACTGCATTGCGTTCCCGAAAAACAACTCTGGCCGCGATGTAATGCTCGACGCTCCGGCTCCGCTCGACCAAAAGCAGCTTGATGAGCTGTCGTTGGCCCTCGACATCAAAGAATAATATAGATTACAAAGCGCGTAGGTGGCAATCGGCAGGTTGCAGCTTGCGCGCTTTGATTATAATGTAATTAACACGATGAAAATCAAAGAGATAATTGACGCAATCGAGGCGTATGCACCGCCGCGCTTGCAGGAAAGTTTCGATAATACCGGCTATCAGGTGGGCAACCCCGACAGCGAAGCCACCGGAGCCTTGCTCTGTGTGGATGTCACCGAGGAAATCATCGAGGAAGCTGTGGCGAAGGGGTTCAACCTTATCATAGCTCACCATCCTTTGATTTTCCGTGGCATTAAGAGCGTTACCGGCGCAAACCGTCCGGAACGCGCTTTGGCAAAGGCAATTCTGAGCGGTGTGACTGTCTATTCGTCGCACACGGCCATGGACAGCACCGTGGGCGGAGTGTCGTGGCGCATGGCCCGGCTGCTCGGTTTGGAGCAGGTGGAGGTGCTTGTGCCGTCGTCGCCGGGAGCACAAACCGGTCTTGGCGTTGTGGGCAACCTGCCGCAACCGTTGTCGCAGATTGATTTCGCGCGCAAGGTGAAAACTGTCTTCAACTGTGCCTCGCTGCGCATGTCGCGTAGCGCCAACAGTGCCCCCATCAAACGTGTGGCTCTGTGTGGCGGCTCTGCCGGCGAATTTATCACCGACGCCATCGCCGCCGGAGCACAAGCTTATGTCACTGCCGATTGCAAACTAAATCAGTTTATCGACCATGCTCACGCAATTTTATTGCTCGATGCAGGTCATTTTGAGACTGAAGCGTGCACAAAACAGATTTTTTTCGACGTAATAACAGAAAAATTTCCTAACTTTGCACTCTGTTACTCAGAGAAAGAAACAAATCCCATAATTTATTTGTAAGCACAAATGGCTAACGATAAAAACCAAACCGAAAATCTCTCAGTAGAGAGCCGCCTTCGGTCGCTTTATGAACTTCAGACAATTCTTTCAGAAATCGACCGCATCAAAACAATCCGCGGTGAGCTTCCCTTGGAAGTGAAGGATTTGGAGGATAATTTGGAAGGTCTGCACACACGCATCTCAAACTTTACCGCCGACATTGACGAGTTGAACACAAAACTCGCTCAAGAAAAGGAGAAAATCGAGGATTCGAAAGGCAAGATTGCTCGCTACAAAGAGCAACTCGACAATGTGCGCAACAACCGCGAATTCGACTTGCTGTCGAAGGAGGTTGAATTCCAAACTCTCGAAATTGAGCTTGCAGAAAAGCACAT
Source organism: uncultured Alistipes sp. (assembly GCA_964505395.1). Lineage (GTDB taxonomy): Bacteria > Bacteroidota > Bacteroidia > Bacteroidales > Muribaculaceae > UBA7173. Next base: position 1,545 of record CAZDIC010000146.1, read on the forward strand.
CAACGACTATTCTCGTCAGATTGAGAACAAAAACGCCGACATTGCCAACACTCAGGAACGCATCGTCGACAACGAGCATGTGCTTGCTGAAAAGAAAGCCGAACTTGAGGAAATCGTGTCGGAAACCCGTCAGGACGAAGAGCGTTTGCGCCAACAGGCAAAAGACCTCGAACCGAAGATCGATGCTTACACACTGAATGCATTCAAGCGCATCCGCAAGAACGCCCGCAACGGCCTCGGTGTGGTTTACATTCAGCGTAATGCTTGTGGTGGTTGCTTCAACCGCATCCCGCCGCAGAAGCAGCTCGAAATCAAACTTCACAAAAAGATTATCGTGTGTGAATATTGCGGTCGCATTCTCATCGACCCGGTTATCGCCGGCGTTTCAGAGTAAGCGTGCGCCACGCAGCGTTCACTCCATCAGCTAACTAAACACAATAGGCTGTGTCACTTTCATCCGTGACACAGCCTATTGTGTTTTCCGTCGGGGCCCTCGGTATGCCTAATCGCAAAATGGTGGGGATTGCCACACACGATTGCCCACCGAGATTGCTCCGGGATTGCCCTCGGGGCTTTCCGGGCGTGATGGCTCCGATGCTTAGCGCTCGTTGCGCTCGAGATATTCGCGCATGGCCTCGTTGACAATGTCGCGCAGCGACATGTTTTTGTCGATGGCCAGATATTTCATGCGCGTGTGAATGCTTTTGTCAATCACAAAATTGCAATGCACTGCCGGCTCGCGTTTCTTGGCCGGTTCCTCGGCCACCGGAGCGGTCGCAACTTTGGCAGCGGGAGCTTTGCGAGTTGTGGCGGCGGGAGTAGTGGCCGACAGAAGCCCGTTGAGCCCGCCTTTCATGCTGTCCTTTAATGAGTTTCCTTTTCCCATAGTTATGTTATTTTAGTTTTAATACCTCTTTTGCCAGCGCCAGATAGTCCTGTGCTCCGTAGGAGCGGGCGCTGTATTCAAAAATGTTTTTGCCGCGCACGGGAGCCTCGGCTAATGCCACATTGTCGCGAATGAAGGTCTTGAACACCTTGTCGCAAAACGATTCGCGGATGAGCTCCGACACGCTTTTGTTCAAAGTCTTGCGGCCGTCGAACTGAGTGATGACAATACCGCCGATTTGGAGCGAGGGATTCAGACGTTCCTGCACAATGTTTATTACATTCATCAGCTTTGCCATGCCACGCATTGCCAGGAATTGAGCTTGCACCGGGATAATGAGCAGGTCGGCAGCGGTGAGGGCATTGAGAGTGAGCAGGCCCAGCGACGGTGGGCAGTCAATCAGTATGTAGTCAAACTTGTGTTCGGCTGTCACTTTGGCAATCAAGCCGCGAAGAATCATTTCGCGTCCCGGCTCGTTAATCAGTTCCGACTCGGCAGCCGACAGGTCAAGGCACGACGGCACCAACGTGATGCCGCTCGCGGTTTCAACCAACGGCATGGGATATTCCCCTTTCATGGCACCGTAGATGGTTTCCGGTTCCTCAATCGAGAGGCCCATCGACTCGGTGAGGTTGGCTTGGCCGTCAAGGTCGATAACCAACACCTTCTTTCTCAATTGCAGCAGTGCGGCGGCGAGGTTTTGTGAAGTGCAGCTCTTGCCCACGCCCCCCTTGTGATTCAGTATGGCAATTATCTTAGTCATAGTGTTTTATAATCTTTATATGGTCGTTTTAATAATCCTTTTTTACATTTGCTGTGTAAATGTTTTATAATCGTTCTGCCCGTTTTTTATAACGCAGTGTATTAAGATTTACATCACAAAGTTACGAATTTGTTTTAGTATATACTATACGTAGTGCAAACTATTTTCACTCATCGTAGTATCGTAGTAAAATAGTAAATAAGTATCACGCCAACACACCGCAGCCTCAATGGCAGACCGAATGGCGATGTCCCATGGCCTCACTGCATATCCGTGCACCGGGCCTTCGCGCTGTTTGGGGGCCTCGGACTGACAGCGGCGGGGCGAAAACTGACAAAATTGGCAGATATTTTCGCCACAAACACACCGTCACACCCCCTTTGACATGAAATAACGGGCACACCAACCTTTTTGGCACAACATTTGTTTTCTCATAAAGTGACGCGACGCTGAAAGGCGGCAAGCCCACAGGCAGTCGGCGTCAACCTAAACATTGATAATAAAAAAATAAAATAAAACATTACAATTATGGCAAAGATTATTGGTATCGACTTGGGAACAACCAACTCATGTGTTGCTGTTTTGGAGGGTAAAGACCCTGTTGTTATTCCTAACAGTGAAGGTCGCAATACCACTCCTTCAGTTGTGGCTTTCGTTGATGGTGGCGAACGTAAAGTGGGCGACCCCGCAAAACGTCAGGCTATCACTAACCCCGGACGCACAATCTACTCGATTAAACGTTTCATGGGCGAAACCTACGACAAAGTACAAAAAGAAATTGAACGCGTGCCTTACAAAGTTGTACGCGCCGACAATAACACTCCGCGTGTCGACATCGACGGCCGTCTCTACACCCCGCAGGAAATCTCGGCAATGATTCTTCAGAAAATGAAGAAAACAGCTGAGGACTACCTCGGCCAGGAGGTTAAAGAGGCTGTTATCACAGTGCCCGCCTACTTCAACGACTCTCAACGTCAGGCCACCAAAGAGGCCGGTGAAATTGCCGGTTTGACAGTGCGCCGTATCGTTAACGAACCTACCGCTGCTGCCTTGGCTTACGGCCTCGACAAGAGCGACAAGGACCAAAAAATCGCAGTGTTCGACCTCGGTGGCGGTACATTCGATATCTCTATCCTCGAACTCGGCGACGGTGTGTTTGAAGTGAAATCAACCAACGGTGACACTCACCTCGGTGGCGATG
>CAZDIC010000147.1:0-4353 GCA_964505395.1 uncultured Alistipes sp.
GTTTGTATGTCGCCATACGCAGGTCCCCACTAACGCTGCGCTTATAGTGGGGCTGGCTATAGAGTACCCCCTGCGGGGGATTAATCATTCACATTCAAAATTTTTCATCCACATCATTTTTATTTTAAAAAATTTTTACAATTTGTTTGCATAATTAATAAATGATTTTTATCTTTGCCATTACCAAACTATTATTCCGTCACAATTCAATACATTAAATCTATAATTAACTAAAATTCATTCGTCACAGCCATGTTAAAGCTAAAAACTTCCTTCATGTGCCTGGCAATGTTTGCCATTATTCAGTGTCCCGGAGGCGCTGAAGCCGGCAATGGTATACGCCAAGGTGACCATGCTACGACGCTCACAGCTACAACTGTGAACGCTGCCAAACCAACTGCTGCAAAGACCAACGTAGCCAAGCCGGATCAAGAGTCTAACGACGTGTTTGTGCAGCCCGAAAGCAGCAAGCCCGTCGATAAAGAAACGGTAAACACCTATCGACGCGTCAACATCACCATTGGTGCTCTCTTGGTCATCTCCATTGCCATTCTTGTTAATTTACTGGTGCTCTATCGTAAGAACCGACGTCTCAACAGTCGACTCACCAAGCTTAACAAAACTCTGATTCGCGAACGCAACAATCTGCGCAACGCGCAAGCCGACCTGATACGTGCGCGAAACAAAGCCCTATCGGCTGAAAACCGCAAGACGCAATTGGTCAACTATGTGAGCCACGAAATTGTGACTCCGCTCAACACCATTGTGCAATATTCCCACATGATTATTGAGGCAATTGATGAGGAGAAGCGCGACTATCTCGAAAACTTTGCCGACGTGGTGCGAATCAACAGCAGGATGCTCCAAACTCTTGCCAACGATGTGCAGGAAATTAATGCCCTTGAGTGCAATGAACTTCCGCTGAACATTGTGCCCGCTTCGGTGCTCAAAATTTGCAACACGGCACTTGATAGCGTAAAACCCGAAATTAAAAACGAAAAAGTTAAACTTATATTCCCTCAAGCAGAATCCGACGACCACACCATCAACACCGACCCGCTGCGTGTTGAAACCATGCTTATTAATCTATTATCTAACGCTGTGAAGTTCACCGACGAGGGAACGGTGGAACTAAGTTATGAAGTGAACCGCTCGAACCACACCATCACCTTCTCCGTGACCGACACCGGTCCCGGCATTCCGCAAGGAAAAGATGACGAGATATTCGAACGGTTCAGCAAGCTCAACCCCGAGACCGAGGGTCACGGACTGGGGTTGCCAATATGCAAACTTGTGGCTCAACTTCTGGAAACGGATGTGATGCTCGACCGCAGTCACCAAAATGGTGCGCGATTCCACTTCACCTTGCCCATGGACACTTCTAAAAAAGATGTTGCCCAAGTGCAACCGCAGGAAGTGGAAGCTACGATAAGCTAAGCATCCTCAATATGGGTCGACGGGCACGTTCTGCCACGTCGGCGTCAACCTCCACTTGAGGTGACAAATTCTCTAGGCACGCTGCAATTTTTTGCAGCGTGTTTAGTTTCATATATGAGCAATCATTGCAGGCACAAGTGCTGTCGGCAGGCGGAGCGGGAATGAAGGTTTTGCCGGGGCATTTTTTCTGCATTTCGTGAAGGATTCCACTCTCGGTGGCAACGATGAATTCCTCGCCGTCGGCAGCCTCGGTGGCAGCCTTGAGCAGGGCGGCGGTTGAACCCACCACGTCTGCCATCATAATCACCACCTTCTTGCACTCGGGGTGAGCAAGAATTTTTGCCTTGGGATGCTCTCTTTTAAGTTCGATAATCTTCTCCACCGAAAACTGTTCGTGAACGTGGCAGGCGCCATCCCAGAGCACCATATTGCGCCCTGTGGTGGAGTTGATGTAGTTGCCCAGGTTGCGATCGGGACCAAAAATAATTTTTTCATCCTTGGGGAAGCTCTCCACAATCTTCATGGCGTTCGACGAAGTGACCAGCACATCGCTCAGCGCCTTCACCTCAGCCGAGGTGTTGACATAGGTTATCACCGTGTGACCCGGATGCTGCTTGATGAAGTCGGCAAACGCATCGGCGGGGCAGCTGTCGGCAAGCGAGCAGCCGGCTGCTGCATCGGGGAGCAACACCGTCTTGTCGGGACACAGAATTTTTGCCGTCTCACCCATGAAGTCCACGCCGCAGAGCACAATCACCGGCTCCTTCAAACGCGACGCAATTTGAGCCAGCGCCAACGAGTCGCCAATGTAATCAGCCACGTCTTGAATTTCCGGGCGCACATAATAGTGCGCCATGATCACGGCATCTCTTTTTTCCTTCAGTTGAGCTATTTTCGCTTTCAGTTCCTCAGTGTTGCTCATTGCTTTTATTTTATTTATTAAGTAAGTTATTTTAAAATTAAAATAAAGAAATAAGAATAAAGGCTGTTAATAGCTTTGATAACTTTTCGGGCATATCCTTGCACTTTTGAGTTATTGATGCTTATCAACAGTTTTCTTTGTAGTTATCAACACTGTGTTAATTATGCTTATTTGGATGAATATAAGCTAAATAAATGGTGAATTTAGCTTCATCGCCATGAGTTATCAACATTGTGTTAATAATGTGCAAAGTTAATAATTTTTCGGGTAAACACCGGTAGATAAACCGCCATATTAGTGTTAATTGTTATCAACAGGCTGTTAATCAATATTTGGAGGTTGGGATTGTCAACAATTCCGGATAGGTTATAAACATGGTTGTAAACATACTTTTCTACGGGTTATATACAGGTTATTAACAATATTTTTTGTAAGTTTGCATAGTTATTTCATCATGTAAACAATCATTTCATATCACATTTACCAATGAAAAAATATTTAGTTTTAGCAGTAGCAGCCGCTGCTCTCAGCGCGGTGGGGGTGAATGCTCAAACGGCGCCCAACGATGCCGACGACGACACTCCATCTCGCCGCTTTGAGTCAATTCCCTTCCTTAATTTTGATGATGATGGCGCATGGCAAGGTGGGCACTACAATCAATCGCGCATAGAGTATGTCCACGATTTATATGTGGGTGCCACTCGCTCAAATTCCGCTCCGAACGGAGTGGGCAACGGTTGGGAAATTGGCGTAAGCCGACTTGTTGATTTTGTGTACCAACCGGTGAAACATGGCACCCGATTCAGTGTGGGTGCCGGATTTGGTTGGCGAGTTGTCAACACCGAGAGCGGATATGAGTGGGCCTACAACTTGAAGCGCATCAGCCTCCGCCAAGGCGACTCTGAAAGAATAAAGGGCAACGTTAATTGGTTTCACCTCTCGGTGCCCGTGTTTATCACTCAGCCCATCGGAGGCGGTGGATTTGCCGTGGCACTTGGTGCGGAATATCATCTCACCACCTATGCCGGTGCATCCACCAAGGTTAACAATAATAATGGCGTAAGCACCAAGATAAAATATACCGACCTGCAGCAGCGTATGTCGACCGTCGAGGTGGTTGGCTACGTGGGCTGGCAAGATGCTGCCGGCATCTATGTGCGTTATGCACCCATGGCGCAATTCATCGGCGGCTACGGGCCTTCGTTCAAAACGGTTTCTGTCGGCGTTTCATTTGCTTTCTAATCCATCATCACCATGAACAAGTTATCTACAATGTGTAAGTGTGCTGCCACGGTGTTGGCAGCCATGTCGTGTGCAAACGTGGCTAATGCAGCCGATACCACCATGTCGTCATCGACCAACATATCCATCAACATCGGCATCTCCAACGATGGCAACGAGCGATGGAATGTGGAGAGTGGCGGCTTGATGCTGGGTTGGAACAACGCCCCGGGTTTGGCGCAGGTGCAGATGGGCAAGTCGCTTGATCTGAGTTGGTTTGAAATTGTGCGTGCGCGCTATGTCATCACCTCGGGCACATCCATCTCGCTGGGTGCAGGTTTGGATTGGCGCAACTATCGCATCACCACTCCAAACTCTCGATTCGTGGAGAATGCCGGCACGGTGTCACTGACCGGATATGAAAGCGGAGTGTTCCCCAACAATTCCCGACTCAAAACTCTCGCCATAAACGTGCCGCTGATGGTTCGCCAAGACCTGCCGCTCCACATGTTTGGCGAACGTCAATATGTGGCTGTGGGTGCGTCTGCCAACTTTGTGGTGCGCTCATCCATCCTCACTTGCCAACACAATGCCGAAGGCGAAAAAATCAAACTCACATCGCGCGATGTGGATTACCGCAGAGTGAACTTCGACCTGGTGGGTATCCTCGGCATCACATCCGAATTCGGACTCTACGTGAAATACACCCCCATGAGTATCCTCACCGGCCCTACCTCCTTCAAATCCTTTGTCACCGGCATCGTGATTTGCTA